>CAIOCC010000039.1 GCA_903856555.1 uncultured Bacteroidota bacterium | reverse complement strand
CGAAGTTTTACCCCGGGATGTCAACATCACCGGTCGATTGAGTCGGAATATTGAACTCAAAGTGCCCATCGTTGCGGCGGCCATGGATACGGTCACCGAGTTTGAGATGGCCATCGCCATTGCCCAAAACGGGGGACTGGGCATGATTCACAAGAATATGAGCATCGAGCGTCAGGCCCAGGAGGTTCGCAAGGTTAAGCGTTCCGAGAGCGGTTTGATTGTGGATCCGATTGTGCTATCGCGCAGTGCTTTGATCCAAGAGGCCCTGCAATTGATGGCCGAGAACCGTATTGGGGGCATTCCGGTGGTGGACGAAAACCGCAAATTGGTGGGCATTCTGACCAACCGGGATTTGCGCTTTGAAACCGACCCCCAAAAGCCGGTTTGGGAGGTGATGACCCGCGAAAACCTGATTACCACCCCGGCGGGAACCTCGCTACGGCAGGCCGAAGGGATCTTGCAGGAACACAAAATCGAAAAACTACCCGTGGTCGATGACGAGGGCCGTTTGGTGGGTTTGATTACCTACAAAGACATTCTCAAAATCAAGGATTTTCCTATGGCCTGCAAGGACCGCATGGGTCGCCTCCGGGTGGGTGCTGCGGTGGGGGTGACGGCGGATTTGTCCGAGAGGGTTCAGGCTTTGGTCCAAGCTGGGGTGGATGTTCTAACCGTTGATACGGCGCATGCCCATTCGCGGGGTGTTTTGGATGCCTTAGCGATGGTCAAAAAAATCACCGGCGACCAGGTGGATGTGGTGGTTGGTAATATTGCAACCGGTCAAGCGGCCAAGATGTTGGTTGATGCCGGGGCCGATGCGGTCAAGGTCGGCGTTGGACCGGGAAGTATTTGCACCACCCGGGTTGTTGCCGGCGTTGGTGTTCCCCAGTTGACAGCGGTGATGGAAGTTGCGGATGTGTTACGGGGAACGGGAGTAACGCTGATTGCCGACGGTGGTATCCGTTATTCCGGAGACATTGTCAAAGCATTGGCGGCCGGTGCGGATTGCATTATGGCGGGTTCGATGTTTGCCGGCGTGGAGGAATCGCCCGGGGAGACCATCATTTTTGAAGGACGCAAATTCAAGACCTACCGAGGTATGGGTTCCATTGAAGCCATGAAAGAAGGCTCCAAAGACCGTTATTTTCAGGATGCCGAAGACGAAATCAAGAAATTGGTTCCCGAAGGCATCGTGGGCCGGGTACCCTTTAAGGGCAACCTATCGGAGGTGATGTATCAATACATCGGAGGACTCAAGGCCGGGATGGGGTATTGCGGGGCTGTGAATCTAGAAGCTTTGCGCCAAGCCCGTATGATCAAAATCACCAATGCCGGATTGCGCGAAAGCCATCCGCACGGCATCGACATCACCCGCGAGGCCCCCAACTATTCTCGTTAATTGTTGTTGTAACATTGCTATAACAAACCCCGCATGAATCCAGAACAAGAACCTGTGGCGCCCCTTTCGTGGGACGAAACCTTGGAAAGCCTTCGCCGCGTAGCCGCGGCCTTTGAGATAGGGGATGCGGCGGCGGCCGAAGCCTACCGCTTGCGCTTTCTCAGCAAGAAGGGCGAGGTCACCCGGTTGTTCGAGGCCTTCAGGGCCCTCAGCGGTCCCGAAAAAAAATCCGTGGGGCAGGCCCTGAACGCCCTTCGCACCGAAGTCGAAGAGCGCTGGAAGGAGGCTTCGGCAGGCACAGCCCAGGCGGCCGCCGCCTCCGGCGCGACCGCCCCCGCCGCCGCCCCCCAACTCCCAGCTCCCGTCTGGGGTCGTGGCTCCCGGCATCCCTTGTCCCTGACCCGTCGGCTGATGCTGGATTTCTTCGGGGA
Source organism: uncultured Bacteroidota bacterium (assembly GCA_903856555.1). Classification (GTDB taxonomy): domain Bacteria; phylum Bacteroidota; class Bacteroidia; order UBA7662; family UBA7662; genus SYHX01. The sequence continues at coordinate 5,167 of CAIOCC010000039.1, read as the reverse complement.
ATTGGGTTTTCGATGGTCCGAAGGCCCCGAAATCGTGGACGATTGGCACAATTTTGGGGCTTTGCACTTTGAAGCCGACCACCCCGCCCGCGATATGCAGGACACCTTTTTTGTAAACCTCGATCCGGTGTACTTGTTGAGAACCCATACTTCCTCGGTGCAGGTCAAGGAGATGATGAAGGGCCTCCTGCCCCTTCGGACCGTATCCCCCGGCCGGGTTTACCGCAACGAAACCGTATCGGCCCGATCGCACATGCAATTCCATCAAGTCGAAGGACTCTATATCGATCGAGATGTCAGTTTTGCCGATCTCAAAAAAGTCCTGTACGATTTTGCAATTCATCTTTTTGGACCCGACGTCCAAATCCGTTTTCGTCCTTCCTATTTCCCCTTCACCGAGCCCTCCGCCGAAATGGACGTGACTTGTTTCTTGTGTTCTGGTCAGGGATGCAATGTTTGCAAACACAGCGGTTGGGTCGAAATCCTTGGTTGCGGCATGGTGGACCCCCAGGTCCTCGAAAATTGCGGAATTGATTCGGAGGTTTACAGCGGATATGCCTTTGGCATTGGAATTGAGCGACTTACCATGCTCCGTCATCGCATTCCTGATATCCGACTTTTTTACGAAAACGATGTGCGATTTGTTAAACAATTTGGGGTTTGAGCGCCGAACATCGATTTGAACGCGTCATGGTCGCCGGAGCCGGCACCATGGGTCAGGGGATAGCCCAACTCTGCGTGGAGGCCGGCTTGCCCACCTTGGTTTACGATGTTTCGTCGGCCATGCTCCCCAAAGCCAAGACGGCCATCGAAGCTGCCTGGGATGCCCGGATAGCCAAAGGCAAATTAAACGAATTCGACGCAGAGCGTTTCAAATCCATGCTCCAATACAGCGATCGCTCCGAAGATCTCCGCGGGGATTTGCTTATCGAAGCGGTGATCGAATCTGCATCGGTCAAACGAGCTCTCTTTGGGACGGTGGAAGCCCAGAATGGACCGGAAACGGTTCTGGCCAGTAACAGCTCCTCCATTCCGATGGAACAACTTGCCGAGGGCCTGGCCCGACCCGAGCGGGTGGTCGGTTTGCATTTTTTTAATCCAGCCCCGGTGATGAAACTGGTGGAGGTGATTCGTGGCCCATTGACTCTGCCCGATGTGGCCGAGCGCGTTGATGCCTTGGCAAGAACCATGGGCAAAATCGTCGTCCACGCCCAGGATTCCCCCGGTTTTATCGTGAACCGTGTGGCCAGGCCCTACTATGCCGAGAGCCTGCGCTTGGTCGGCGATGGGGGCGTGACCCCCCAAGATCTGGACCGCTTGATGGAATCGGTGGGTTTTCGCATGGGTCCCTTTCGACTCATGGACTTGATCGGGGTGGATACCAATTTGTCCGTGACCACCTCGGTTTACGAGGGTTTGGGCCGCCCACCCCGCTTTGAACCCCATCCGGTCCAACAAAACAAAGTCGCTCAGGGCCATAACGGCCGCAAAAGTGGCCGGGGTTTTTACGATTACACCCCCACCAACCCCGCCTGATGGCCCGCCCCGCCCATTCCGCCGGCCCGGCCCGCCGGCCCGCCGGCCCGGCCCGCCCGCTTGCCGATCCCGCCGGCCCGCTCGCTCCATTCCTCCGCTGGATGGCCTCGGCTTTGGTCTTGACCGCCCTCCTTTTGCCAACCGAAGGCTGCAGGGGACGGGTTCCGGCCGACCAAATCCCCCAGGTTCCGGTGGATTTTAGCCTCAATCTCTTTCTGCCCACTTACAGCCACCTTCAATTGGTGGGTCAATACGCTTATTTGGACGCTGGCTACCGGGGAATCCTGCTGTACCGCTCGGGATTGGATCAATTGCAAGCCTACGATCGGGCCTGCACCTACGCCCCCAGCCAATCCTGCCACCGGGTTTCGGTGATTGATTCCCTCATGGTGACCCAATGCGCCTGCTGCGATTCTCGTTTTGGACTCCAAGACGGGCAGGCCATCCGAGGCCCGGCCGGTTGGCCCCTTCGCCGTTATCGGGTCTTTTTTAACGAAACCAGCGGCTCGGTACGAATTACCAATTGACAAGGATCCCCTTTAAACCTTGGGCAAGGCGGGTAGTCAACTAGACATGAAAATCAGCCAGAACATCGCCATCTCCGAAAACGGTTTTTTGTTTAACCCGGCCACCGGGGACTCGTTTAGCACCAACGATACGGGCAAAGAAATCGTCCGTCTCCTGCAAGAAGGCAAAAACCAAGCCCAAATTCTGGACGCCATGGAGGGCCTTTTTGCGACCGACCGGGCCTCCCTCGAAAAAGACCTGGCCGATTTCCTCTACATGCTAGGCAATTACCGCATCCTGGACGCCAACACCGCCCCCGGCTCTTTATGAAATCGACCCCCAACGCCTCCGGGCGCATTCCCTGCACCGTGGCCGTCAGCGGCTTGAACAACGTGGACTCACCGGGTCCCGGAATGCCCGTCATCCGCGCCCTGCGTCAAAGCCATCGCTACGATTTCCGTATCGTGGGTTTGAGTTACGACAGCCTGGAACCCGGATTGTACATGCATGATTTGGTGGACAAATCCTACCAAGTACCACTGCCCTCTGCCGGAACCGGCGCCCTCATGGAGCGCTTGCGTTACCTCCAATCCGTCGAAAACATCGATGTTCTGATTCCCAATTTTGATGCCGAACTCCACAACTTTATTCGTTTGGCCCCGACCTTGGAATCCGAATTGGGCATTCGAACTTTTTTGCCCAGCCTCCAGGAATTCGACGCCCGCCACAAAGCCGTGCTCCACGAATACGGTCAATTGCACGGGGTCAAAGTCCCGGTGGCCAGCACCGTTTTTACGATCAACGAATTTCACCGGGCCCTCGACGTCTCGGTTTATCCGCTGGTGGTCAAAGGCAAATACTACGACGCCCAAATTGCCCACAGCGCTGACGAAGCCTTGTCGGCTTTTTACAAAATTTCGGCCAAATGGGGCCTGCCTGTTTTGGTGCAACAATATGTGCGCGGTACCGAAGTCAATGTCACGGCCCTGGGCGACGGAGCCGGAAAATGCATCGGAGCCGTCCCCATGCGCAAGCTTTATATCACCGACAAAGGCAAGGCCTGGGCCGGGGTTTCGATCGAAGACCCCGAACTGATGCGGCTCTCTGCGGCGTTGGTGGCCTCGGCGCGTTGGAAGGGGCCCTGCGAATTGGAATACATGCGCACCGAAGACGGCGAATATTACCTGATGGAAATGAATCCCCGCTTTCCGGCCTGGGTGTACCTGGCGGTTGGTTGTGGACAAAACCATCCCGAAGCCTTGGTGGATTTGGCCCTGGGCCAAAAACCCCCAGCCATGAACGACTACGAAGTCGGCAAAATGTTCATCCGCTACTCCCAAGACCTGGTGGTCTCCATGCAGGAATTCGAAAAAATATCCACCCTCGGCGAATTATAATTTTCACTCCTTCATCCATCTCTTTAGTCCATCCCCTTCTTCTGTCCTTAGCCCAATCCCTCCCCATGAGCAAACGAACCTACGAACGCCCTTATTTACGCAAGCTCAACGCAGGCCTGGGTAACAAATTTGGCACTCGCCACTCCCAACTACCCGTCACCGAAATTGATGGGGTTCCGGTAGCGTCCATCATGGACGAATACGGCTCGCCGTGTTTTGTGTTATCCGAACAAACCATCCGCCAAACCTATCGCAACGCCGTCCGGGCTTTTGGTACCCGCTATCCCAAAGTGCAGATGGCCTGGTCCTACAAAACCAATTACCTCAACGCCGTTTGCCGGATTTTTCACGAAGAAGGCTCTTGGGCCGAAGTGGTCAGCATTTTTGAATACCGCAAAGCCTTGGGGAACGGGGTTCCCGGCCACCAAATTCTCTTCAACGGCCCCGATAAATCCGCGGATGATCTGCGTTTTGCCGTGCAGAACGGATCCCTTATTCACATCGACCACCTCGATGAATTGTATCAACTTTCGGAGATCCTGGCGACCGAAGACCTCAAAGCCCGGGTCGCCCTTCGCATCAATATGGACACCGGGGTTTATCCCCTCTGGGATCGTTTTGGTTTTAATTACGAAAACGGTTCGGCCTGGACCGCCGTTACCAAAGTCATGGCCCAATCCCGCATGCAATTGGCGGGCCTGCATTGCCATATCGGAACCTACATGCTCAGTTCCCAGGCCTATGCCGTGGCCGCTAACAAATTATGCGACCTGGCCTTGGAAATCCGCAATCAATACCAGCACCGGATCGAATACCTGGATTTGGGCGGAGGCTTTGCTTCGGGAAATACCCTCAAAGGCTCCTACTTGCAGGGCTCGGATGTCATCCCAACCATGGATGATTACGCCGAAGCCATTTCCGGGGCCATCCTCCAGCACCCATTCGGGATGAGCGGTGAATTGCCCACCCTCTTTTTGGAATCCGGCCGGGCCTTGATTGACGATGCCGGGTACCTGTTGGGCACGGTTTTGGCCCTCAAACGATTGGGCGATGGTCGTCGGGCGACGATCATGGATTTTGGGGTCAACCTGCTGTTCACGTCGTTTTGGTACGAGCACCGCATATCCCCTGCTCAGGATTATTCCAGCCATCACGAAGACATGGTTTTGTACGGACCTTTGTGCATGAACATTGATGTGGTCCGCGAAAATGTTTCCCTGCCTTTGCTCCAAAAAGGAGATCGGGTGGTGGTCCACCGGGTCGGAGCCTATAACATGACCCAGTGGATGCAGTTTATCCAAATGCGCCCCAACGTCGTTTTGATTGATACGCGAGGGGTGGTTCACCTGATCCGCCGCCGCGAAGATGTCCAAACCCTTAACAACCAGGAACTTGTTCCTGAATACTTGGAGGCGGTCAAGGGGTCGTAACATGGCCCTCCAATCTGGCATACAGCGCTTAGTGAACGGCCCCGTGAGGGGGGTTCTCAACAGCTATGCCCAATTGTTTTTTGCACTCAATCCGCTGCTAGGATTGCTAGCCTTGGGGGTCAGTTTCCTGGATCCCATCATGGGGGCTTGTGGTTTGTTTTCGGTGGTAGCGGTGCAGGCCTTGGGCCGATTAACGGGCCAAAGCAAAGAACTTCTGCAGGAAGGCATGTACGGTTTCAATGCCTTGCTTTTGGGACTTGCCATGGCCCATCGTTACCGGGTTGATGCGCCTATGTT
>CAIOCC010000038.1 GCA_903856555.1 uncultured Bacteroidota bacterium | reverse complement strand
GGTTTTGGGTCCGTGGCATTCGTATTTTCAAACTTCCATCGAATAACATAAAACCGCCCCGAACTTGACCATGGACTCTGTAACTAATAATAACCCCGCCGAACCCGCGCCAACAGCCGCCGCCCCTCCAACCAGCGACCTGGGGGAGCTGCGGGAGGCTTTGGTGAGGTTTAGGGAGGAGAGGCGGTGGGGGGTGTACCACAATCCCAAGGATTTGGCGTTGGCTTTGTCGGTGGAGGCGGGGGAGTTGTTGGAGGTTTTTTTGTGGAAATCGGGGGAGGAGGCGGATTTGGGGCGTGTTAAGGAGGAATTGGCGGATGTTTTGGCCTATGCTTTGTTGTTGGCGGACCGCTGCAATCTGGATGTGCGGCAAATTGTTTTGGACAAAATCGCCCAAAACGCCCTCAAATACCCGGTTGACAAAGCCGCGGGGAATGCCCGCAAATACACCGACCTGTGATTGTTTACCGCTCCACCAAAGACGGGTTTACCAGCGATGTGGACGGTGGGAACATCGACGCCATCATTTTGGAGAATTTCAAAGCCAAACTCAAACACAGCACCTCCCATCGCGAAGTCCAGTCCTGGTGGAATTCCCTCAACTACATGGCCCGGGTTTTGGGCGATGACCATATTCCCGGTGACGCCGGGGTGGCGATCGAATGCCAAATCCCCCTGACCAGCAAACGCATTGACTTTATCCTTTCGGGGACCGACGCGGCGCAGCAACCCCAGGTCGTGATTGTGGAACTCAAGCAATGGACAAAGGCCGAGCGAACCGCCAAGAGCGGGATCGTCCGCACCGCCCTGGGCCAGGGACTGCACGAAACCAGCCACCCGTCTTACCAGGCTTGGTCCTACGCCGCCATGCTGGAGGATTTTAGCGAAACCGTTCGCGACGAAGGCATCCGCCTGAACCCCTGCGCTTACCTCCACAATTACGGGGAGGACGATGTGATCCGCCATCCATTTTACGGGGAATACCTGGACAAAGCCCCGGTTTTCCTCAAAACCGAGATGCTGCAGCTCCGGGATTTTATCAAACGCTTTGTGCGCCACGGGGACCAAGGCCAAATCATGTACCGCATCGACCAGGGCAAAATCAAACCCTCCCGCCAATTGGCCGATGCCCTCAGCGGTATGCTACGGGGGAACCGGGAATTTGTTTTGTTGGACGAACAAAAACTGGTCTACGAATCCGCCCTGCACTTGGCCCATCAGGCCGAAACGCGTGGCAAGCAGGTGATGATTGTGCAGGGTGGGCCGGGCACCGGCAAATCGGTGGTGGCCATTAACCTGCTGGTGGAATTGACCCGACGCGAGAAAATGGTGCACTATGTCTCCAAAAACTCCGCCCCCCGCGAGGTCTTCAAGGCCAAGCTCACCGGAACCTTGTCCCCCACCCGCGTTCAGTCGATGTTCAAAGGATCGGGTGCCTACGTAGAGGCCCCTGCCGGCCAAATGGACGTGCTGGTCGTGGACGAAGCCCATCGCCTCAACGAAAAATCCGGGCTCTACGGCAACCAAGGCGAAAACCAAATCAAAGAAATCATCCAAACCGCGGCTTGTTCGGTCTTTTTTGTGGACGACCACCAGCAGGTCACCCTCAAAGACATCGGCTCCACCCAGAGCATCCGGCACTGGGCCCGCCTGGCCGGCGCCACGGTCCACGATTTCGAACTCCCTTCGCAGTTTCGATGCAACGGATCGGACGGCTATGTCGCGATGATTGACGATTTGTTGCAGATTCGTCCAACGGCCCAAAACGATTTGGAGGGTTTGGATTACGATTTTCGGGTGGTGGACAGCCCCAACGAACTACGGGACCTGATCCGCGAGCGCAACCTACAGGACAACAAATCTCGCTTGGTGGCCGGCTATTGCTGGGATTGGAAAAGCAAAAAAGACCCCCAGGCCATGGACATCGTCCTGCCCGAATTTGGTTTTGGGATGCAATGGAACCTCTCCGAGGACGGACCCGCCTGGATCATTCGCCCGGATTCCATCGACCAAATCGGCTGCATCCATACCTGCCAAGGGCTGGAAGCCTCCTATATCGGGGTGATTATCGGTCCCGATTTGGTGGTCCGCAACGGGAAGGTTCTTGGCGACCCCTCCAAGAGGTCCGGAAAGGACCGCTCCATCCGCGGGTACAAGCAAGTCCTGCGCAATCAGCCCATTGAAGGCGCCCTCCGCCTCACCCAAATCATCCAAAACACCTACCGCACCCTCCTCACCCGCGGTATCAAAGGCTGCTATGTCTACTGCACCGACCCCGAAACCCAGGCCCATTTCCGCGCAAGGGTAGGGGGGTAGGGGAAAAGGCGGACGGGATTGACCTTACATGTCAGTGAAAGTTGTTGAATCACAATTTAGTTGAAAAAAATGCGACCGTAGCTCTTGAAGGATGTTGGCAAATTGCTAAATTTAGGGTCTTATGCCAAGGCCCAAAAATTCGCAGACGGTACTAGAAGAACCAGAGATTCATATAGAAAAGCCGGGGGTCAAATTCATATTCTCAGGCCATGAATCTTTTCAATGCAGGTTGCTTTGGCTTAAGAAGGGGTATGATTTTGTAAAGGGTCGATATTCATTTAACGACGAAGATGCCTTGATAAGGTTGGGCGTTGGTAAAAATATGGTCTCAGCGATTCGTTTTTGGATGAAAGCATTTAATGTTCTTGATTCCAAGGATTGTATTACAGAATT
>CAIOCC010000037.1 GCA_903856555.1 uncultured Bacteroidota bacterium | reverse complement strand
CTTGGATGCCCTGCAAATCAGGACGGATGGGGTTTATGTGGATTGCACCTTGGGCGGTGGGGGTCATGCAAGGGCCATTCTGGGCCGTTTGGGACCCCAGGGTCGGCTTTTTGGGATCGATCAGGACCCGGACGCTCTCCAAAGGGCGGCCCAAGGCTCGCCCGATTACGGTCCCGGTTTAACCGAGGACCCTCGATTTACCCTCATTGACGGGAATTTTTCGCAGATGGAACGCTTCCTGCAATGGCACGGGGTTTCCGCTGTTCAAGGAATCCTCGCCGATTTGGGGGTATCATCCCATCAGTTGGACGAAGAACAAAGAGGTTTTGCCTTCCGCCATGAATCATCCCCCCTGGATATGCGCATGGATCGTCGGGGCGGGGTTACCGCCGAGGAATGGTTAAGGACCGCCGAGCAAAGCGAAATGGCGGAGGTATTTTATAGGTACGGTGAGATTCGGCCATCCCGAGCGCTGGCCTTGGATGTGGTCAAGGCGCGTAGCGAGGGTGGTATCTCGACCACCGGTCAGCTCAAGGCCTTGGCCATGAAGTATGTCGGACAGGAAAAGCCATCGCGCTTTGTGGCCAGGGTTTTTCAGGCCATTCGAATTCACCTCAACCAGGAGTTGGATAGCCTTTGCGCCTTGTTGGAGCAATCGGCGAGGCTTTTGGCCCAAGAGGGTCGCTTGGTGGTCATGAGTTACCACTCCTTGGAGGACCGTTTGGTCAAAAACTACATCAACCACGGCAGCTTGGATGGCCAAGCACTCAAGGATTTGTACGGCCATCCCCTCCGACCCTTTGATCCCATCCGGGGACGTTTTGTGACGGCGGATGAAGAAGAATCCGTCCAAAATCCCCGTTCACGCAGCGCCCGCCTACGCGTTGGGGTCCGCAACGATTTGACCTGGAAACAGTGGCAGGAACGATTGAGCCAAGCCGTGTTATGAGCGCAGCCAAGCCAAAATCAACCTCCTGGAATCTCTGGACCCTCTTGGACCCAGAACGTTGGGTTCAGCCTGATTTGATGCGTCGACACGGTCTTTTTGGGATCTATCTGATCATGCTGATGATTTTGTACATCGCACATATTCATCGCTGTGAAAGCTTGGTTCGTAACATGAGTTTGCTCGAAAAAAGCAACCAAGAACTCCGGTCCCAATACCTCTTTTTGAAAACAGAATTGGTGAGTCTTGGGCAATTGGAGCGTGTGTCGCAAAGAGCATTGGCCATGGGCCTGTTTCCCCTGCGGGTTCCACCCCTGGCCCTTAATCGCAGCGTGCGCGAATACGAAAAACACCGCACACCCCAATCTTCAACTAGTTCCAAATCAAGACCCTAGGCCAGTGATCGGAACCAATCAGGGATGGCGTTTGAACGGCACTTTTTTGGTGCTGTTGGTATTGGCCCTTGTTATTTTGACGAGGGTCTATCTCTATGCCACGACCTGGGGGGAAGAATACCGGGCGCAGTCGGTGAAGGAAAACCTCCGCCTTTTTGATTTACCAGCCAACCGGGGCGATATCTACGATTGTCAAATGAATTTGTTGGCTTCGTCGGTTCCGATGTATGAATTGAGGATTGATTTTGGGGTGCAGACCATGTTGGACTCGGCTTTTGATCGGCAGGTCGATGAATTGGCTGCAGGACTTTCGGATATTTTCCCAGATGTTTCCCGTCTGTTGTGGAAGACCAAACTAATACAGGCTCGTTATGCCAAAAATCCAAATCGGTATTGGTTGTTACGAAAAGGCGTGAGCTTTGGGACCCTGGCTCAAGTCCGAAAATTGCCCATGTTGAAGGATGAATCGACCCTGAGGGGTGCCTTGGTAGCGATTCAAACCAACCGTCGGGTCATGCCCTACGGTGATTTGGCCGCACGGACCATTGGGTACCTCAAAAACGATACATCCCGCATTGGGATTGAAAAGGGTCTCGATACGGTCCTGGCCGGTACGCCAGGGCTGGTCCTCAAGCAGCGAATGGGCGGGGGTGTTTGGAAGCCCATGGGCGATGGGATTCAACGGGATCCCAAGCATGGTCAATCGGTTGTTACGACCTTGGATATTCGTTTGCAAGAGATTGCTCATGAATCACTTATCAAAGCCATGGAATCCCACAAGGCTCGATTGGGTTGCGCCATCTTGCTGGAAACCCGTACCGGCAAAGTACGGGCCATGGTTAATTTGGTTCGTAACCAAAAAGGGGAAGCCTACGGAGAATGGAACCAGGTGGCCTACGGTTACCCGGTTGAGCCGGGTTCGGTATTCAAGTTGGCTTCGTTGATGGCCGGGGTTGCGGATGGTCATTGGAATTTGAACGATACTGTCGAAATGGGATCGTACGTATTCAATTCGGGTTCCTACCAAATCCAGGACGATCATCGTTACGGAGCGCGCATGAGTGTGGAGGAAATTTTCTCCAAAAGTTCCAATGTGGGGATTTCCAAATTGCTTCACCGGGGGTATTCAGCTCAGCCCAAAAGATATTTTGATCGGCTTCGGGCCTTTGGATTGGATCGTCGCATCAACCTCCCTTTGTTGGAGGACCCCAGGCCTCTCTACCGTGATCCCGAGCATCGTGGATGGAGCGCGTCGGATTTGTATTCCACCGGGATCGGTTATTCGATGCAAATTACTCCGCTCCAATTGTTGGCATTCTATAACGGAGTGGTTAACGGTGGGTTGCGTCAAGAACCAAGCCTGGTGGAGGGACCGTCCAAACCCAAGGGCACCCGCATTCTGGAAAAGCGTCATGCCGCGGCGGCCCTTCGGATGATGCGAAGGGTTGCGGTGGACGGCACCGTCAAGGAACAAATGAAGGGACTCACCTTTGGGATTGGGGGCAAAACAGGCACAGCCCGCCTGCGCGACCAACGGGGCTCGACCTCCGAAAACCGGCACCGGGCTATGTTCATTGGCTACTTTCCGGATCCAGATCCGCAATACACCTGCCTGGTGATGATTGAAGAGCCATCGGCCGGGATTTATTACGCTTCGATGGTTGCGGCGCCCGTTTTTAGGGACATCGCCGAACAGACGATGGCGATCAAAGAATACCGCCCCAACCTCCAAAGGACCGCCTCTCAAGGCGCGATTGCCAGCACAGTTGAAACCACCGATGCCCGGATCCAAAGCCCTGATGATTTGATAGGGATGGAAGCTTCGGCGGCGGTATGGGCCTTGGAGCGCCAGGGTTACCTCGTTTCGGTGCAAGGCAACGGTCGGGTTCGTCGCTTTTGGGGCAATTTGAATTCGAATAAACCTGGACAGCGGGTTACGCTGTTGCTGGGGTCGTGATGAAACTGGATTTGTTACTCCGGGAATTGGAAGTCCTCGACACCAGAGGCCCGCTGGATCTTTCCATCGAATCGGTATGCGCCGATCATCGGGAGGCAAAGCCTGGTGCATTGTGGGTCGCGATCCGCGGTAGTCGAGTAGACGGCCATACCTGGGTTGAAGAGGCACTGAGGGCCGGAGTTAGCGTGGTGGTGGTCGAAAATGACTTGGCACCATGGGCGGAGGCCTACCCACAAAGCACCTTGGTTCGCGTTCAAAACAGTGCCGAAGCTTTGGGTCTGTTGGCATCGGCGATGCAGGGGCATCCATCGCGGGATTTCGACCTGATCGGGGTGACGGGGACCAATGGGAAAACCAGTGTAGTGACCCTTCTTTACCAGGTATTTAGCCAAATGGGATTTCCCTGCGGTTTGATATCCACCGTCGAGTGCAGGGTGGGGGATCGCGTCCTTCCTTCGACCCATACCACCCCGGATGCCCTTCGAATCAACGAATTGTTACGAGAAATGAAAGAGGCCGGATGCCGGTACGTCTTTATGGAGGTTAGTTCCCATGCAATGGCTCAGCATCGGGTCCGTGGATTGCGTTTTCGGGGCGGGGTCTTTACCAATTTGACCCGGGACCATCTGGACTATCACGGCACGATGGAAAATTATTTTTTGGCCAAGCGTGCCTTTTTTGATAGCCTGGAATCAACCGCCTTTGCCCTGTACAATGCGGACGATGCCTACGGTCAGGCCATGGTTTCCTGCAGTGCAGCCAACCGGGTCGCCTACACTTTGAAAGGCGGGGCGGATCTACCGGCAGGCCAAGTGGTTTTTGGTGGATCCAATCTGGTCCTGGAGCCGGGTTCATTGCGCATGGATACGACCGAAATCCCCGTGCAGGCCAACCTGACGGGGCGTTTCAACGCCTACAACGCCTTGGCTGTTTATGCGGTGGCTCGCTTGTTATCGGCGGCCCCCACCGAAATTTCCAAGGCATTGGCGCAGGCCCAGCCACCGCAGGGACGAATGTGGAGCCTGAAAGGACCCGAGGGCCGCTGGGGCTTGGTGGATTACGCCCATACCCCCGATGCCTTGGAGCAGGTTTTGACCACCCTCAAGGATCTCCAAAAAGGCCCTAGCCGCCTCTTGGTGGTCTTTGGTTGTGGCGGCGATCGCGACCAGGGCAAGCGTCCCTTGATGGCCGAAGTGGCCTACAAGCATTCCGATGTATTGGTGATGACCTCGGACAACCCGCGTAGCGAAGACCCGTTTCGGATTTTGGAACAAATGCGTGAAGGATTGCCTGCAGATGCAGAATCGGAGCGGGTTCATTCCATCGCAGACCGGGACGGGGCCATCCGCGAAGCGGTTCGGTTGAGTCGCCCGGGGGATATGATTTTGGTGGCCGGCAAAGGGCACGAAGCCTACCAAGAAATTCAGGGTCAACGCATCCCCTTCAGTGACCGTGAGCGGTTGACGCATTACTTGAACTCGATGGACTCCATCGACGCAAATTCTAAATCCTGAACCCGTGTTGTACTACCTCTTTGATTATTTGGACAGGGTATGGGACCTCAGCGGTGCCGGGGCCTTTCGATTTATCACCTTCCGCGCTTCGCTGGCCGCGGCCCTTTCCTTGTTAATCAGTTTGTTCATCGGCAAGCGGATTATCCGCTGGCTACAGGCCAAGCAAATCGGAGAAAGCATCCGTGATACCGGGCCGGCCACCCACCTTTCCAAGAAAGGAACGCCGACCATGGGAGGGCTGATCTTGTTGGTTTCCATCATAGTGCCGACCCTTTTGGCTGCACGGCCCGATAATATTTATGTGATTTTGATGCTCGTAGCCACCCTGTGGATGGGCGTGATTGGTGGGGTGGACGATTATATCAAAGTCTTTTTGAAAGACAAAAAAGGCCTGCGTTCCCGTTCCAAAGTCATTGGTCAAATTGGTTTGGGGCTCTTGATTGCCTCGGTCCTTTACTACCACCGGGATATTTCGACGATGGCCCTCAAAACCAACCTGCCTATCACCAAATACGGGTTGGATTATTCCAAACTGGGTTGGGATCCTTCCCTGGTTTGGGTCTTTTACTTTGCGCTGATTGTATTTATTGTTACCGCGGTTACCAATGCCGTCAATCTTACCGACGGGGTCGATGGTCTGGCCGCAGGAACCAGTGCCATTGTTGGCACGGGTTTGGGCATTCTGGCTTACATGTCGGGTAATATCAAACTCGCTTCCTACCTGAACCTCTTGTATGTGCCTGGTTCTGGGGAGGTGGTGGTTTTCTTGGCGGCTTTGGTTGGAGCCTGTATTGGATTTTTGTGGTACAATGCCTACCCGGCCCAGGTCTTTATGGGGGATACCGGGTCCATGGCCTTGGGGGGTGCCTTTGCTTCCGTCGCCCTGATTATCAAAATGGAACTGATGCTGCCCATCCTTTGCGGGATCTTTTTTGTGGAGAGCCTATCGGTCATTATCCAAGTCACTTGGTTTCGATACACCAAAAAAAGAACGGGCGTTGGCCAACGGGTATTCCGGATGGCGCCGCTGCACCATCATTACGAATTGGGAGGCCTGGCGGAGCCCAAATTGGTCACTCGGTTTTGGATTGTTACGATTCTTTTGGTGATTCTAACCTTTACCATGCTCAAACTGCGATGAAAAGGGAACGCTTGCTTGTTTTGGGAGCCGGTGAAAGCGGTTGTGGTGCCGCCCGTTTGGGCAAGGTTTTGGGTATGGAGGTCGAGGTGTGGGATCAAGGCACGATTCGCGAAGAGCGCATCCGCCAATTGGAAGCCTTGGACATTCCGTACACGCCCTCTTGTTCCAAAGACATCCCCTCCTGGAACCCGGATTTGGTGATCAAAAGCCCAGGTATTGCTCCCGAATTGCCGTGGATTCAAGCGGCCTTGAAAAAGGGCCTACCCGTGGTGGATGAAATCGAATTCGCCGCCGCTCATACCCAAGCCAAGTTGGTAGGGATTACCGGAACCAACGGCAAAACCACCACCACCCATCTGACTCATCATGTTCTCAAGAGCGGGGGAGTGCGTGCGGCTATGGCCGGCAACATGGGCCGCAGCTTTGCGGGGGCGGTGGCCGATGATTTGTTGGCCGATCCAAACACGGTCCCGGATGTTTATGTCCTGGAAGTGAGTTCCTTTCAGTTGGACGGACTCTTCAAAACCCGGTTTGATGTCGGTGTACTAACCAATATTACCCCCGATCACTTGGATCGCTACGGCTATCGCATGGAAAACTATGTGGCATCCAAGATGAGGCTGGTTCGTAACATGGATCAACGCAGCGCCTTGGTTTGGTGCAGCGATGACGCCTACAGCCGCCAAGGACTGGATCAATTGCAACAAAGACCGTTTCAAACCTATACCGTATCGTGGAATCGTTCTTCCTCCTTTGGAGGAGGGGCCTACACCCTAGACTCTCAACTGCAACTCGAAATTAACGACGAACTTATGTCCATCCCCCTGAATGAATTGGCCTTGGTTGGCCGACACAACGCGTACAATTCCATGGCAGCGGCGGTCGTCGCTCAATTGATGGAAGTTCGCAAAGAAAGTATCCGCGAGAGTTTGACCAATTTTGATCAGCTGGAGCATCGCCTCGAAAAAGTTGGCCGCATTCGTGGGGTCGATTATATCAACGATTCCAAGGCGACCAATGTCAATTCAACCTGGTATGCCTTGGAATCCATGGACAAGCCGGTGCTCTGGATTGCGGGGGGTGTGGACAAGGGAAACGATTATACCGCCTTGTATGATTTGGTAGCTTCCAAGGTCAAGGTTTTGATCTGTATGGGCAAAGACAACCGGGCCCTGCACGAGGCCTTTGCCGGTAAGGTACCCGTGATCGTCAATGTTTCCGGTATGCAGGAATGTGTTCAAAGAGCGTATCAATTGGCCCAAAAAGGAGACGCCGTTTTGTTATCGCCCGCTTGTGCCAGTTTTGATTTTTTTGAGAACTACGAAGACCGGGGTCGCCAGTTCAAGTATTACGTTAATCAACTCTAGAGAATTCGCAGCCCCATGATGAATCGTTGGTCGGCCTTGTTCAAAGGAGATCGGGTCCTCTGGATTCTGATAGGGCTCCTCATGCTGAGCTCCTTGCCGCTGATTTATTCATCCACCGGCCAATTGGCCCTGAGGGAGTACGATGGAAACACCGAGCGTTCCTTGTTGGCCCATGGCTTCAAACTATTGTTGGGAGGCGTCATCATGCTCTTTGCACACCGCATCCCTTACCTCTGGTTGGGTCGGTTATCGGCTTGGGGGGTGTATATCGGTTGTGCCATTCTGGCTGTGACCCTGGTCTATGGGCAAACCATCAATTCGGCCTCCAGGTCGTTGGTGATTCCATTTACGAACATCAGCTTTCAGGCCTCGGATCCTGCACGATTTTTCTTGATTTTGTGGCTGGCCCGGGGTTTGGCTTTGTTACAAAAAGACGAGCGAATTCGGCGATTCCGGGATGGATGGATGCATTTGTTAGGGGGATTGATGGTAACGGCTGTTTTGATTGCCCCCGAAAATTTATCGACAGCCCTTATGTTATTGGGCGTGGGAATCGGCATGATTTGGGTGGCCGGTGCCCGCTTGGTTGACTTAACCAAGGTGGTTGGCGGTGGTCTTTTGGTCGTGTTCCTCCTGGTGACGGTGGCTTATCTGGCAGGCTGGCCACGCGCCCGCGTTTGGAAGAATCGCATGGAGTCGTATCTATCTCCGACCCCTGGTCAAGAGGATTTTCAGGTCATGCAAGCCAAAATAGCCGTATCGGACGGGGGACTTTGGGGCAAGGGTCCCGGCAAAAGCATCCAACGAAATTTTTTGCCCCATGCCTATTCGGATTTTATTTACGCCATTGTGATCGAAGAGTACGGGATTGCAGGAGCTGCCTGGGTTTTGGTGCTTTACCTGGGTCTGTTTTATCGCATTCGAAAAATTGCCATGAATGCCCGTTCGCCTTACGGGGCTTATATCGCATCGGGGATGGGTATGGCCTTGATGGCCCAGGCCGTGGTGAATATGCTGGTTTCGGTGAGCGCCATGCCGGTAACCGGGCAGACCCTGCCGTTTATATCGCACGGTGGCAGTTCCATCCTGATCAATGCCTTGGCCATGGGGGTTGTTATGAGTGTTAGCCGGGACATGACAGGCGAAGGCGATTGGTCGGAATTGGATATCGAAGGCGAAAGCCAAACGAACAAAGGGGGCGATGCCGTCCCCTCCAAAGGGGAGGTGTCGTATGCCTAGGTCTCGTCAACAGGATTCGGGTTGGAGAATCATGGTGAGCGGCGGTGGAACCGGAGGCCATGTTTTTCCGGCGATCAGCATTGCCCAAGCATGCAAAGCTTTGAGACCGGATTGTTCGGTTCATTTTGTGGGCGCCCTGGGCAAAATAGAAATGACCCAGGTTCCCAAGGCAGGATTCTCCATTACGGGTTTTTGGATCCGTGGTTTCCAACGCAAAGCCCTGTGGAAAAACCTGGCCCTGCCCCTGCAGGTTCTGGTTTCTTTGGTGCAGGCATGGAATTTGTTACGAAAGTTCCGCCCCCATGTGGTCGTGGGCGTTGGCGGTTACGCGAGCGGTCCCCTTCTTTGGGTTGCTCAACGGATGGGTCTACCAACCGCTTTGCAAGAACAAAACGCCATCCCCGGGGCAACCAATCGTTTTCTCTCCGCGGCTACTCGCCGGGTTTATGTGGCTTTTGAAGGCATGGAAAAGTATTTTGGCTCGAACAAAACGGTGGTTACTGGCAACCCGGTCCGACCTGAATTGTTAAATCAAGGTCCTGGCCGTGAGGAGGCCTTGAAGTTTTGGGGTTTGACAGGGGAACGTAAAACGGTGTTGGTATTGGGGGGGAGTTTGGGTGCCAGAGCTTTGAACGAAGCGGTGGAGGCCTGTTTGCGTTCCGGATCAGCCGATGTGGTCTGGCTATGGCAATGCGGACGCCACTACCAATTGCCGGAGGACCTCCAAGCAAAGCAAGGACCGAACCTTCGGGTTTTGCCTTTTGTCCAGGAGATGACCATGGCCTATGCCGCGGCCGATTGGATTGTATCGCGAGCGGGGGCGGGTACCATGAGTGAATTGGCTTTGGTGGCCAAACCCTGTTTGTTGGTTCCTTCACCGTATGTTGCCGAAAATCATCAGCATCACAATGCCATGAATTGGGTGGATTTGTCGCTGGCGTGGATTAGCAGCGATGCGACGATTGCCAACGATTTACCCAAGGTACTTTTGGAATGGGGACAAGACCCCGAGGCAGCCAAGACCAAGGCCATGGGCCTTCGCAAATGGTCCCGCCCGGATGCAGCCCAACGGATTGCCACCGATTTGTTTGAATTAACCTACCAAGAGAACGCCGCATGAATCCCATGGCCTACAAGCGCTATTTTTTGATCGGTATCGGTGGTATCGGAATGAGCGCCCTTGCCCGTTATCTTTTGTTATCTGGCAAGGAAGTCGCGGGCTATGACCGCGTTAGCAGCGATATCACCCGTTCTTTGCAGGCCTCCGGGGCCTTGGTTTTGGACCATTTGAACACCGAACAATGCCCACCCCCCTTTGATGAGCACCCCGAACATTGCTTGGTGATTTACACCCCGGCGGTTCCTTTTGATCAGCCTTGGCTGACCTTTTTTCGGAATGGCAACTATACCATCATCAAGAGGGCTCGAATGTTGGGCTTGCTAACCGCGCGTCGTCCCACGGTGGCGGTGGCCGGAACGCATGGCAAGACCACAACGACCTCGTTGATTGCTCATTTGTTGCGTTGCGGAGGATTGGATGTTACGGCCTTTTTGGGTGGTCTGGGGGTTGATGCCTCTTCGAACCTCATGATGGGCAGCGATCAGGCGATGATGGTGGTTGAAGCCGACGAATACGATCGTTCTTTTCACGAATTGCAGCCCGAATGGGCGGTGGTGACCAGCACGGATCCGGATCACCTGGACGTGTACGGGGATGCGGGGGCTGTACTTCGCTCGTATCGTCAATTTGCCCAATCGGCCGCTCGATTGTTGGTGACCCGTTCGGGGTTGGATCTCCAGCCTATGGAGGGTGTTCGGCATTTGACCTATGGGAGCAACGATGGCATTTATGCGGATCAGGTGGCGGTTTCGGAGGGGTATCTCTGGTTTGATTACCATGGCAAAACCGTCATCAAGGATATCCCCAGCATGCTACCTGGTCAGCATAACATCGAAAACGCTATGGCGGCCATCACCATTGCTTTGGAATGTGGGGTTGCTCCGGAGAGCATCGCCCCGGCCATGGCGGATTTCAAAGGCATCAAGCGAAGGTTCGAGTACGTGGCCCGTGGCAAACGCCGTTGGCTGGTGGACGATTACGCCCATCACCCCCGCGAAATTGATGCCCTCATCCGGGGTTTGCGTCTTATGCATCCCAACAGCCGGATCTTGGGTTTGTTCCAACCGCATCTCTACAGCCGAACCCGGGACTTTGCACCGGAATTTGCTCGCTCCCTTTCGGCCTTGGACGAATGTTGGTTGTTGCCGGTGTATGCCGCCCGCGAGAAGTCCATGACCGGCGTTGATAGTTCATTGATTGCCAAGGATATGACCTGTCCAAATCGATGTTTGCCCCTCAGTGAAGGGCTGTGCCCAGATTGGATACAGGACGTGTTGGAACATCCTTCGGATTTAGTAGTTACCATCGGAGCCGGCGATATCGATCAGTATTTGGAGGCCCTTTCGGTTCGGATTCTGGCCGAG
>CAIOCC010000036.1 GCA_903856555.1 uncultured Bacteroidota bacterium | reverse complement strand
TCCTCCAAAAAAAAAGGCAGTCCAGAGGGACTGCCTTTGCGTTTGGATTGAAAAAGGGGATTACCCGTTGTTTTTCATTTCCTGAACTTCGAGACGGAGGGTCTGGCAATGGGCCTTGAGGTCCTGCAAACCTTTGCGGATACGGGTACCGGCCGCTTTGTTATCTCCATCGTAAAACTTCTGGAAGTCTTTCTCCATGGAGGTTACCATCTCAAGCAATTCGTTGTATTTGTCCATAAGGGGGTTTTTTATTGAGACCAAATTAGGTATAAATCCCCTGCCTGCCCCCTCAAAATCCAAAAAAAATGGTCCAAAAACGCTTTTAGGCAAGGGTACAGTAGACATTTTGGACATCGTCGTCCTCTTCGAGCATCTCGATGAGCTTCAAACATTCTTCGGCTTGCGCCTCGTCCAGGGTCTTGGTAATGGTCGGAATATACGATAATTCCGAAGACACGATTTGTATACCTATGGATTCAAGGGACTTCTGCACCTGTCCAAAATCCGTAAAGGCTGCGGTTAGGTTCCATTCCCCGTCTTCGATGCTGATATCCTCGGCGCCGGCATCAATTAATTGCAATTCGAGGTCTTCGGCCGCCATGTCGCCGGGGTCCAAGCGAAACAGCGCTTTTCGTTCAAACAAAAATCCAACCGAGCCGGAGGTACCCATAGCTCCCCCGTATTTGCTGAAAACATGGCGGACATTGGCGACGGTTCGGGTGGGATTGTCCGTGGCGGTTTCTACCAAGACCGCGATACCGTGGGGGGCGTACCCCTCGTAGACCACTTCCTCGTAGGCCTTTTCGTCTTTGTTGGCGGCTTTCTTGATGGCCGCTTCCACTCGATCCTTGGGCATATTGGCCGCTTTGGCGTTTTGAATAGCGGCTCTTAGGCGGGTATTGCTTTCAGGCTCAGGGCCACCGGCTTTGACCGACATGGCGATTTCGCGGCCAATGCGCGTAAAGGTTTTGGACATTTTGTCCCAGCGTGCAAACTTGCGGGCTTTGCGGTATTCAAAGGCTCTTCCCATGGTAGAGGATTCGGATCAAAGGGGTGAGAATAGGCGGTGAAAGGAAAGGGATGCTAGGTGGTTGGAGGGATTGCCACCGAGCGCTGCGAATTTAGCAAGGCCGTGTCCACATATTCAAAGGTGGTGAGGACCCGACAAACGCCCCCAACCAAGGCAACATCGTGTTCATAATGGGCCGATAGGGAGCCATCCCGGGTGCGCACGGTCCAACCATCGTTCTCGTGTCGGATGGCCTTGCCTCCGGCGTTGATCATGGGCTCGATGGCCAGTACCATTCCATCGCTGAGGCGGATGCCTTGTCCCTTTTTGCCGTAGTTGGGCACCTCTGGTTTTTCGTGCAATTGGCGGCCCAGGCCGTGGCCGACCAATTCTCGAACCACACCATAACCGGCCGCCTCGGCATGTTCTTGGATGGCGTGGCCAATATCTCCGATACGCTTTCCGGCCACGGCCTGGGCGATGCCACGGTCCAGGCACTCGCGGGTGATTCGAAGGAGCCTTTGTGCTTCTGGTGTTATAACGCCGACCCCAAACGTAAAGGCCTGATCCCCAATGAATCCGTTGATTTTAACGCCGCAATCCACCGAGACGATGTCGCCATCTCGCATCGGGGCATTGCCAGGAATTCCATGAACCACCTGATCGTTGGGCGAGATGCACAAGGTATTCGGAAAACCGTACAGGCCTTTGAAAGCGGGTATTCCCCCCGAATCCCGGATGAATTCTTCGGCCAAGCGATCCAATTCAAGAGGGCTTACTCCTGGGACGACTCGAGGAGCCAGAATGCCCAAGGTGCGGCTAACCAGGTCAGCAGCTAGAGCGCATAATTCTATTTCTTCGGGACTTTTGAGCTGAATCAT
>CAIOCC010000035.1 GCA_903856555.1 uncultured Bacteroidota bacterium | reverse complement strand
GCCCTCAGCCTGCCGGAACACGAATATTACCGCAACAGGGCCATCAAAAGCGAGGTTTCGGCCTTCGTCAAAAAGCAAAGCCCCGTGAGCCGCGATGGTCGGCTTCAATGGTACGGTGATCTTCAGTGGCGGGGTATCAATTACGCCCTGGTTGGAGAAGGCGGGGACGGGCAGCCACGCCCAATCCAAAAGGTTTTCAACTTTGTAAATCCCAAAACGGGTCTTCATTTTCAAGCCAATGATCGCTGGTCCCATTACACCTACCTGGGTTTGGGGCATCGCGAGCCGGTTCGGGATGACTTCACGGCGGCCTACGGCCCCACCGATAGCAATACCATCCTGGTCGCCTACCCCTACCCCCGTCCCGAACGCATGGCCAACCTCGAATTGGGTTCCCAATACTTGGGTAAGAAAACCCGCTTGGTCTCCAACTTTTATTGGATGGAATACCGTCATCAATTGTTAATGACCGGACGCATCAACGATGTCGGGGCCTATACCCGCATCAACGTTCCAATTTCCCGGCGATTGGGTTGGGAATTCCAAGGGACCTACGATATCCATCCCCAACATCAAGTCCAAATCCAAGGAACCTTGTCCAGAAATCGGGTGGATCGTT
Organism: uncultured Bacteroidota bacterium; assembly: GCA_903856555.1. Lineage (GTDB taxonomy): Bacteria > Bacteroidota > Bacteroidia > UBA7662 > UBA7662 > SYHX01. The sequence continues at coordinate 1,245 of CAIOCC010000035.1, read as the reverse complement.
TTAGTGAGTTTATTGGTAATCAATTGGTTGCTGAACGGCAAAACACACCGCTTGCCTTGTCTCCTGAACAAATTCTTGGAGCTTCGTGGACATGGAAACCCCTCCGAAATATGGAGATCTTAGGGAACATGCAATGGGGGGGACGTCAATACTTGGATAATTCAGGAGACCGAAATCGGAGCCTCGATCCTTATTCGGTGCATCAACTCCAAGTACAGTGGAACGGACCTATGTTATGGAATCGTTTGCTCAAATCCCAAAACGAGAGCCTGCAGTTTCGCATCGTCAACCTCCTCAACCACCGCTACGCCGGGCACGGTTATACCTTCGGTTACCTCAACGATATCGGAGTACCTGTCACGGACAGCTATGTCTTTCCCCAGGCTCCTCGTTATTTTCTGCTGACCTACCAGCTGGGCTTGTAAATTAATTCCCGGCAATAATCGCGGATTTGATCCCGGACGGAATCAAAAGCCTCCTGGATTTCCTCCGGGGTTCCCTGGGCCTTGGCGGGGTCCGGGAAACTGTGGTGCAGACGAATCGTTGGGGCGCCGGATTTGCTGGGCAGGATGGGGCAATTTTCTTGGGCGTTATCGCAGACCGTTAGCACAACATCAAAGACCATGGCGGCGTATTCATCCACCAGCGTTGATTTTTGGCCAGAAATATCCACCCCGTCACGGGCCATGCTGGCCACCGCCCGAGGATTGAGTCCGTGGGCCTCAATGCCGGCGCTGTAGACCTCCACCGAAGCATCGGCGTATTTCCGAAGGTATCCTTCGGCCATTTGGGAACGGCAACTATTCCCTGTACACAAAACCAGTATTTTCATGTATTAGATTGTTATGACCATTGCATGCTGAGCTCTCTTCCCCCAAAACTTAAACCAGCAACCAAATCAAATTAATAAAGGTGAACTTGGGGTCAAAACCAAAAACAATTTGTAATACAATGAGGGATGTTGTAATAACAATCGGTTTTTTGTACTTATTGATTTGCTGTGGTATCTGAATCATGGTTTGAGCTTTGGAGTGGTCGTACTATGTTTTATTGAAATGTATTTTCTTGGGGCGATTGGAGTCTTAGCAACAACCGCTACCCGGCTTGCAACGACCCACAACATGGGCATGGGCGGGGACAAGGATTCCATCCGGCAAGGAACAACGAAGCTCGCTCAGTGTGGATAGGGTCTGTAGAAAAGACTGAATTTTCATGGTTACAACATTTTATGTATCTTGTTTAGTT
>CAIOCC010000034.1 GCA_903856555.1 uncultured Bacteroidota bacterium | reverse complement strand
GCCCCACCTGTATAGGCGAAGAGATTCAAAACGCGGGGACCACCCGTCCAATTTTTGAGAACCCCGGCGATAAACTCCCAATTATCGGCCTGCTCTGGAAACAAACCCACATGCTTGAATGCCGTCATGGCCAATTGAAACCGGAGTTTCAGCGCAGGGCTTTGGTAAGACAAGGACCAACGATCCCCGGCCGTACCCGGCCCGCTTCCCAACCATTGCCCGCTACGACTTCCCCCGGCTTCAAAACGCCAATGGGTTGATTTGCGTAAGGCGGCTTGGGATTCAACAGGTGCCCACAGGGCTTGGGGTTCGGGTCTTTGCAAAACACGATCCCCAAATCGCTCCCATTTGAGGCCGTTCCCGCTATCCAACAAGGCATAATCCTTCCACAGCTGAGGGTAACGCAGGGGCAAAACAGCAGGAGGAGACTCCAGCATCAACCTTCGTTTTTCTCGGGCCGCATTTGCGGAAACAAAAGGACCTCCTGAATGCTCGGCGCATTGGTCATGATCATCGCCAATCGGTCGATGCCAATTCCAATACCAGCGGTGGGCGGCATACCAAATTCCAGGGCTCTCAAAAAATCTTCGTCCAAAACCATGGCCTCCGGATCCCCTCGCTTGCCCAAATCCAATTGAGCCTCGAAGCGGGCCCGCTGATCCAAGGGGTCGTTGAGTTCCGAAAACGCATTGGCGATTTCTTTGCTATTGCAAATAAGCTCGAATCGCTCCACCAATCCGGGTCGGCTGCGATGGGCTTTGGCCAAAGGTGACATTTCAACCGGGTAATCCATCACAAAGGTGGGCTGTACCAAGGTTGGCTCCACCAATTCCCCAAAGAGCGTATCCAGGAGTTTGGCCCTTCCCATCGAAGGATCGGTTTCAATTTTTAGGCCGTTGGCCAATTCACGCAAAGCGGCTTCATCCAAATCATCAACACGGACCCCCGCTTTCTCCGAAATCGCATCGTACAGGGTTACGCGATGGAACGGCGCCTTGAAATCAATGCGGTGCTCGCCGACCTGCAGGACCGTCGTACCGTGCAATTCCAATGCCAACTCTTCGAGGAGCTTTTCGGTTTGGGACATCATCCATTGATAATCCTCGAAGGCCACATAGAGCTCCAACATGGTGAACTCCGGATTGTGAAAACGACTCATGCCCTCGTTGCGAAAATCCCGGGCAAATTCGTAAACGCCCTCGAAACCACCGACAATTAATCGCTTGAGGTAAAGCTCGTTGGCGATTCTAAGGTACAAGGGCATGTCCAGCGTGTTGTGGTGGGTTTTGAAAGGCCGGGCCAAGGCTCCACCGTAGAGGGGCTGAAGCACAGGGGTTTCAACCTCCAAATAACCATGCCGGTTAAAAAAGCGACGCATGGTTTCGATCATGCGTGATCGTAACACAAAAATATTTCGGACTTCCGGATTCACGACCAAATCCACATAGCGCATGCGGTAACGTTGTTCGGGATCGGTGAAACCGTCGTAAACCCGACCTTCGTCGTCTCTTTTGACAACAGGCAAGGGGCGCAAAGCCTTGGCCAAGAAAACAAAACTCACGACATGGAGCGTGATTTCGCCCACCTGGGTTCGAAAAACATGGCCCTTGACCCCAACCCAATCCCCGATATCGCAATGCTTCTTGAAGACCTCGTTGTAACCGTCTTTGTTCTCTCCGGGACAGATTTCGTCGCGGCTGATGTACAGTTGGAGGCGACCGCTGGCGTCCTGCAGTTCGGCAAAGGAGGCTTTGCCCATGATACGCCGGCTCATCAAACGACCGGCCAGGGAAACCTCTTGCCAGGATCCCGCATCTTCGTCGCGGAAATCGCTCAGGACTTGGGCGGTCCGGTGGGTCCTCTCAAAGGAAGCGGAAGGGTAAGGCTCGACCCCCAACCCCCGAAGGGATTCCAGGGAGGCACGACGCAAGAGCTCTTGTTCGCTCAGTGGTTGGTTCATAGGTTACAAAATTGCACAGGTTGCGACCTCCAATAAGCCGTCGCAAAACCCACGCAAAATAAGCAATTAGCCGGCCTTTTGGGTCTTGAAAAAGCGAGCTGCGGCCCCTTGGTTTTTGGAAATCCATCGAAACCCCATGGCCACCCGGGCTTTTCCATCCGGCGCTTGCAAAGGGCGTTGGGCCATTTTTGAACCATCCTTGGGACTCCCCCTGTGCAGGTCGGCGGTCAGGGCTTTGGGGAGCTTGAGGCTACTGGCATCCATTTCAAAGAGGAGGCTATCCGGCAAATCCAAACCGGCCGGATCAGCGGGCGGGATGGCAATGCGGTAGAAATACTGCATTTGGACCGTGCCCAGGCTGCGACGCGTGATTTCGGCCTGAAGAATGCGGGCTGTCGAAGGTTGTAACCAGAGTCGAATCAGTTGCCAATCCTGACCGGTACCGGTTGGCAACAACGTAAGGAGAACGGCCCTTTGACGACCCACTTGGTCCTCCCCCATCAACATGCTGCGGTAACCATCCGGTTTTTTGAGGAACTCAAAAAGTTCCATGGGATTCTGCCGAGGCAGCAAGGCCAGGCGAGGACTTTGCAAGTGAAAACGATCCGGGGCCAGGTAGTGCATGGTGGCGGACAGTGGTCTGATTTTGACCCGAGGAACATCGGCCTGAACCTGGACCTCGGCCGCCAAATCCCGAAGGGAGAGGCTGCGCTGAACCAGGCGATCCACCAGGGCTTCGGCGTTGTTTAACCCCGCGGCAGCACTCGCGCTTTTCTGAGCATGGGCAAGCGGCATGGAACCGCTCCACCCCAAGCAAACGAGGCCTACAAAAACCAACCGGAAAGAACCATGCATTTGGGGAGAATTTAAAACAGAGCGTACCATTAGGTGAGGATGTCTTTGCGTTCAAAAGTCCACAGGCCCACGCCAATCAGCAAAACCCAGTGAGCACCCAACAGGACCATGGAAAAGAGAATATCCCCCCAAGGAACCGGGTCCAAAAACAAGGACCGCCAGGCCGCCATGTGGGTGGTAAACAAAAATGGCCGTATTTGATCAAAAAGCGCCACATCCAGGGTTCCCACCAAGGTAAAGACCATGATGATGGCCATGGTCCCCACAATGGGGCCGATGGAATTATCAGCGAAACAAGAAAGGGTCACCGACAAGCAGGCCACGGTGTACAAAGCAGCAAAGGCCACCCCAAAGGCTTGTAAAAATCGGGGGAGTACCTCTTCGGCAGGTAGAATTTGCAATCCTTCGTTGCTCAGCACGGCCAAGTCCCCCACCCCAAAAATCCAAGGCGAAACCATGACGGCCATGATCCCAAGCCATAACAACAAAACCAAGGTATAAACGGCCGCGGCTCCGTACTTGCTGAGCAGCAGACCCCTCCGCGACAAGGGCCTGGTTAACAAATTACGCAGCGTGCCCATGGCCGCTTCGCCCGATACCAAATCACCCGTTACCAAAGCCACCAACAAGGGAAGGTGAACCACCAGCATTTGCAAAATGATAAAGCCCACCAAATACCCGTTCAGCATGCTGCCCTCCACCGTGAGGCTTTGCTGCAAAGAGGAGGTAACAAATTCGATATAAGACTTCCCATCCAGGGCCAGGGCCAAAAGAATGACCCCCACCAGCAGGGTAATCGCCAAGAAACCCAGATAGGATCGGGGCTTGGCCAAGATTTTGACGCTTTCGTTGCGCAGAGCGGTCCACCACATCAGCTTTCGGTTGGGTGATGGTTCAACAGATTCATATAATAGTCTTCAAGTTTTTGACGGGATTCGATCGCATACACCTCAAAACCGTTTTGGGTCAGGAATTGAACCGCCGAAGGCACCTCTTCACGCCCCAAGGCCCCCGTCAATTCACCGCGATCGTTTAATCGGCCCCGACCTGCCCAGGGACCGGCATTCAACAAGGCCAAAGCCTCGTCAGCCCGACCCACCGTGATGCGAATTTGACGCTCACTTTGGGATAACAACGCTTTGGCCGAACCCTGAACCACACAATGTCCTCGATCCACCACCACCAAATCGGTGGCTACCGCCTCGACTTCGGACAAATGATGGGAGGATAGCAAGATCGTCTTGCCTTGTTCCCGGTGAAGATTCTGAATCATTTCCCGCATATCCACCAGGCCCTGGGGGTCCAAACCGGTACCGGGCTCGTCAAGGACTACCAAATCCGGATCATGCAAGAGGCATTGGGCCAAGCCCAAGCGTTGCCGCATCCCGTGCGAAAAAGAAGAGACCTTGTCATTCTCCCGACCGCTCAGTCCCACAAAATCCATCAATTCCAAGGAACGCTTGCGATAGTCCTTGACCCCGGAGGCTCTGGCGAGCAGTTCCAGGTTTTGAAGAGCGCTTAGGTATTTATAAAAATCTGGTTTTTCGATCAGGCATCCAATCCGTGCAAGGATGGCCTGACGATGCGTGCGGTAAGGGAGTCCAAACAAAGAAAGTTGACCCCTGCTGGGGCGAATCAAGTCAACCAACATTCGGAGCGTCGTGCTTTTGCCCGCCCCGTTGGGACCCAAAAAACCCATCACACCGCCCGCTTTCAATTCAAAATTCAGTCCGTCAACGGCCCGAAAGGTCCCGTAGTCCTTGACCAAATCAACGGCCTTGACCACGGTGGAATAGTGGGGGATGGGGGTCCGGGTGCTCACCGGTTGTCCTCCTCCAAAACCTGGCGGTACAATGCTTCGTACAAGGGCAGAATCCGTTCCAAGGAATAATTCGAAGCGCGCCGAATGGACGCTTGACGAAATTGATCCAACCTCGACGGATCCGACAACAAGGCCACGGCCCTTTCGATTCCTTGGGCCTGTCCATTTTCGGAAACCAGAATGCCCCCAAGACCGTCCTCTATCAATTCGGGCAATCCACCGGCATCGCTGGACATGACGGGAACCCCGCATGCCATGGCCTCCAGGGCCGCCAATCCAAAACTCTCGGTTTCGGAGGGCAACAACAACAAATCCGAAACACCCAGCAAACTCTCAACCGGATCTTGACGGCCGATAAAATGCACTTTGCCGGAAAGGCCTCCTTCCCGAACGCTTTGCTCCGCTCGAGGCAATTCCGGACCGTCCCCGACCATGAGAAGGGTGGATGGAACCTGCTCAGATATTCGATGAAACCATTCCACCACACGGTCAATGCGCTTGACCCTCCTGAAATTGGAAATATGGATCAAAAGTCGGTGCCCCTCTGGGCAAAATCGCTCCCTCAAACCGGGTCGAACCGAAGGAGTGAAGCGATGCAAATCCACAAAATTGGGAACGGTGATCACTTTTTTGCGGCAATCAAAGTAGCGATGGGTTTCGTCCCTCAAAAAGTCCGAAACAGCGGTCACCGCATCGGATTGCTGGATCGCAAAACTGACAACCGGTGCGTAATTGGGGTCCTTGCCCACCAAGGTGATATCGGTCCCGTGCAGTGTCGTGATGACCTTGACCCGTATTCCTTGCCCGGCCAAGATCTCGCGGGCCAAATGAGCCGCCGTCGCATGCGGTATCGCGTAATGAACATGCAGCAGGTCCAGCTTTTGTTCTCGGACCACCTCCACCAACTTACCCGTGAGGGCCAAGACATAGGGTGAATGTTCAAAGAGCGGGTAATGAACCATGCTCACCTCGTGAAAATAAAGATTTTCCCGAAAGACATCCAGGCGAGCGGGCAATGAATTGGAGACAAAATGTACTTGGTGCCCCCGATCGGCCAGGGCCTTGCCCAATTCTGTGGCGACGACCCCGCTTCCCCCGTAGGTGGGGTAACAGACCATTCCGATTCGCATGGGTTGATTCATGGACAATGATTAGGTATAGGACAATTCAAACCCCAAAAGGTTCTCTTTCCCTAGAGGTTTAGGGGATACGGGACGGGGGATTCTCGGAGGCCTTGACCTCTTTATAAAAAAGATCCCACAAATCGGTTCGCAGATTGGATCGAGCCAAGAGATTTGGTTCGGCATTGGGGTGAATGCGGTTGGACAAAAAGACCAGAATCAAACCCGTTTCGGGATCGGTCCAAACATAGGTTCCCGTAAAGCCGCTGTGACCATAACTGCGTGGAGCCGCGGCCTGGGTAGAGCCGGCCAGGGGTTTGTCCCAAAGCAAGCCTCGGCGGTTGCCGGCAAAATACGCCGTGGTGAAACGGCTCACGGTGGATGGATCCACCTTGGCCGAACCCGGAAAATACCCGGTGACCAGAGGCATCATCACCCGGGCCACATCCGATGCGGTACCAAAAAGCCCGGCATGGGGAGCCACCCCGCCCATCAAATCGGCCATGGGGTCGTGAACCTGCCCATGCACGGTGGATTTGCGCCAAAGGGTATCCACCTCGGTGGGGACCAGGCGATGCAAAGGCAGCCGGCGAGTGGGAACATATCCCAAACGACTCGCACCGCAGGGTTCGTACCAAGCTTGGGTCAAAAAGGAACGGTAATCCATCCCGTAACGAGCCATGTATTCTTTTTGAAGCCACTTTTCAACCCATAACAAACCCAAATCGCTGTACCGATAACTCCCCTCGGACTCCAAGGGCAGGGCCAAAATCCTTCTCTCCAGGGAATCCCGTAACAAAGAAGGATTGTGTTGGAGGTCAGACCAAACGCGGGCCAGGTTGGTATCCGATCCCAGTAACTTCTGAAAGGGGATATGCGAAGCCAGCCCCGCCTGGTGCGTTAGAACGGCCGCCAATTTGCGACTGCCCAAGGGATGTTTTTTGAGTTCGGGGAGAAGGCTGCCCATGGTCGACTGCAAGGGCAGAGGACGAAGGTTGTGCAAATGCATGGCGGCCAGAGCCGTGGAGAGAACCTTGGTCAACGAGGCCAAATCGTAAACATGACCCATATCCACCGGAACCAGACCCGATGTGTCGGTGCTACCATAAGCTTTGGCCATCAAAATTCGTTCGCCCT
>CAIOCC010000033.1 GCA_903856555.1 uncultured Bacteroidota bacterium | reverse complement strand
TCCGGTATTAAAATCGGTCGCCGTGTAGGAAATGGTCCGGCCCGAATAAACACATTCATTCTTGTAAGGATTGGCATGGGCGGGTTCCCGGCCATTCACTTTCCAATTGTCAATAACACCAAACATACGGAGTCGCCCATTATTGGTTCCCGAATAGCCCAAGGAGATATACGGTGAACTGACCCGCTGGGCCAAAGCAGCTCGCAGACTTTCGCCTTCGAGGTTTTGGGTAGAGGTATAGTAAGCCAGGCTGAAGACGCCTTGGCCTGTTAAATCAACTCGCAGGGTTCCTCCTTTGCCGTTATGCGAAAGCAATAACTCGGTATTATTCCATGTATTGTGGCGGGGTTTGAACGATACGACGACCCGCTTGGATTGCCCAGGGGCCAAGCCAAAAAGGGTATCGTTGGTCCGAAAGGGAAGGTGACCGTAATAGGGAAGGCATCGTGCCCTGCAAAGGATGTTAGCTGTATCGGTATTGGTGACTGTAAAACCCAAGGTGTCATTGCTTGTTTCGGTTCGATTCCCAAAGGCCAGGACGCTTTGGGAAAGAATCAAGGCGTTTTGGGCCTTGAGGGGGGCTGCCAGCCAGAGATGGGGAAGGGACACCCCAAGGAGGAACAAAACGCGAGCTAATAACCTTTTAGGGGATGGGATTGGCATGGTAAATATTCAATGGTTTGGTTAACAGGGACTAAACAAACGATTATCCTTGTTGTTATTTCTTCTTAACTTCATCAAAGATGCGAATATCCTACAAAACTTTGCTTTTGCCTTCCTTCTTGATCTTGGGAGGGGTGTACACGGCCCTAACCTCCAGTTCCAACCCTCCTTTGGGCCATACCGGTTCACCCGGAGAATCCAATTGCACTTCGTGCCACGGAGGGACGGCTCTTAATTCAGGGCCCGCCACGCGCAGTCTCCTGCTGAACGGCTCGGTCCCTACCGCCTATGTTCCGGGCCAGACCTACAATGTGAGTTTGACAGTGAACCGAGCAACCCGTGTCAAGTTTGGATTTCAACTCAAGGTCGAAGATGGCAACGGCAGCGATGCCGGTACCTTGATTTCAACCACCAACCGCACCGATTTGGCATCGGGGTACCTAGGTCAAACCTGGAACGGAAACACCGCTACCACTTCAGGCACCATCACTTGGAATTTTCAATGGACCGCTCCGGCTGCAGGAACCGGCGATGTGACTTTTTACTATTGTTCCAATGCCGCGAACAACAACGGTGGAACCAGCGGGGACGAGATCTATACCAACAACCTCACTTTGACCGAACAAAGCCCTGCCTTCTCGGTTAGTGGCGTCCTTCATTACGACAACTCGGCGCTGACACCGATTATTAACAGCCAGGTTCGTTTGTTGGGGCCCGGTGGAGTGCAGGTAGCAACGGCGACGACCAATGCTTCGGGTCAATATATTTTGAACAATGTAGCTCCGGGTTCTTATACCTTATCTGCTCAAAGCAGTCGCTCTTGGGGCGGGGTGAGCGCCTCGGATGCCCTCCAAATCAGCCGGCACTTCAGTAGTCTTATCAACCTGACCGGGCTTCGCCTGGGAGCGGCCGATGTGAATGCGACGAATTCCATTAATACCGGGGATGCGCTGTTGGCCACCCGCCGATATTCCGGCAATATCACCTCCTTTGGGGCAGGGGATTGGCGATTTGAGTCGATTCCTTTGACAATCAGTGCCTCTTCTGTCACCCAGAATGTTCGTGGGATATGTTACGGGGATGTGAATGGGAGTTTCTTGCCTTCTGTGCAGCGGATTATTCCCTATGCCTTGGACGGCGTGGTCCTTGGTTCTTGGGGCAACGAGGATGTCTTGGTTCCCATCGTTCTAGCCGAATCTGCACGTTTGGGTTCCTTGAGCCTCGATCTACAAATACCGGACGGTTGGCAGGGTGCAGGGGTCGAATCCTATCTGTCAGGAATGCTCCCGGACTATCGATGGAATGGGAACCGTCTTCGACTGGCCTGGTTTGATACCCATGGATGGGAAGGGCGCAAAGGCGCCGTCCTTTTGACGTTGCGTTTGAGACCCCTGGGAGGCAGCAGTGGTCCCATCGTTCTCATGCCAGAATCGGAGTGGACCGATCCCCAAGGCCAGCCTTTGGAAGGGCTTCGTTTGGTAGCCAAAACTCAAAAATCGGACCCTAGTCCCTTCCTGTTGAGCAGGGTCGCCGGCGTTCTAAACACCGTGCGGATTCAAACGTCGACTCCTGCCGTCCTTCGATGTTGGGATGCAACAGGCCGAATGCTGAGTATCGAGCCAATGGAAGGAAATACTGGGATGGAGACTATGGAACGACAAGTCCCGATGGGGACGTTCCTGGTTAGCCTGCACCCAGCTATGGAGGGTCCAAAGCCAATGATCCTAAAATTAGGGGCTTTTTAATGCCTTAAATCGCAGGGTTCGCTTCAGGGGTTTTAGTTTTGCTTCATAAACTTTTGTTTTTGATGAGACCCATTCCCTCCATTCTTTCCTCATTGATCGGCGTTTTCCTCCTTTTGATGAACGGCACGGCCCAATCGCAGGTGCGCTGTTGGACTCACGAGCATCACTTGAACCGTCAGGCTCTAGGTCAGCATTCCGAGACCGAAGCCCAATTCGAAACCTGGATGGACCGACAAATGAGGGAAAGCGCTGGGGTGGGTTCGACCGAAAACGAATACAATATCCCCGTTGTTTTTCATATCATCTACCAAAACCCTACCGATGCTTGGAATATTTCGGCGGCGCAGGTACAGTCCCAGCTACAAATTCTGAACGAAGATTTCAAGCGTTTGAATTCCGATACCCTCAACGCACCGGCGGCGTTTCGAGCGGTGGCATCCGGTTCCAATATCAATTTTTGCCTTGCGCAGCGGGATCCTCAAGGGAACACCAGTACCGGCATTGTTCGCTGGGCTTTTAGTCAAAGCGCGTCCTGGTCCACGTCGGCCATTGATGCGACGATCAAGCCGGCCACGGTTTGGGATCCGACTCGGTATTTTAATATATGGGTTGTTAATATCTCAGGAGGTATTCTGGGTTATGCCCAGTTTCCGGTATCATCGGGGTTGGCGGGTTTGACCAACAGCGGTGCCGCCAATACCGACGGGGTGGTCCTTCTGTACAATTCGGTGGGGCGTCCCCCGGCCAATCCTTTTACCGGTGTTTACAATCGGGGGCGGACGGCCACCCACGAAGTGGGGCATTGGTTGGGTTTGCGGCATATTTGGGGCGACGGTTCGTCCTGCACCGCCACAGATTATTGCGCCGATACCCCGCCTTCGGATGCGGCGAATTACGGTTGCGCCACCACCCATTCATCGTGCACGGGGCCCGATATGGTCCAAAACTACATGGACTATTCGGATGATCAGTGCATGAACCTGTTCTCCCTGAATCAGGTTCAACGCATGTGGACGGTCCTGGCGAACAGTCCCCGAAGGGCCAGTTTGTTAACCGCTAATTCATGTCAACCTGTCAATGCAACCCCGGGTCCTCTCACGGTTGCCTTTGCCGTGAGCGATTCGGTGGCTGATTTTGGGGGAACGGTGGATAGCGTGCAGTTGAGCGATCAATCGGTCGGTGTGCCCGCGACTCGTCAGTGGACGATAACGCCTTCGACCGGATGGGCCTATGCTTCCGGTTCTTCTGCAACTGATGCACAGCCTCGTCTTACTTTTTCATCGGCCGGCCTGTACAATGTGAAGTTGAGGGTGACCAATTCTTTTGGTTCGGATTCTCTCACTCGAAATGCCGTCATTCGGGCAAGGGCTGTCGCATGTGCTTCGGGGGCCACTGATTCGGCCGATAGCCGT
>CAIOCC010000032.1 GCA_903856555.1 uncultured Bacteroidota bacterium | reverse complement strand
TCGGCCCAGGTTTCGGCTGGGTAATTGAACACATTGGAGTATTTGGATTTGCCGTTAATCAGATCGTTGATCATCTCTTCGCGGCTTTTGCCCAGGGTTTCAGCGGCGGAATACAGCAACTGAGCATGCCCTACCTCGTCCTGAACCTTGGCCATCAAGGCCAATTTGCGGCGGAATCCGGGGGCCCTGGTGATCCAGGTCCCTTCGGGAAGAGCACCAATGATCTCGGAATGGGCATGCTGCTCAATCATGCGGATCAACTGCTTGCGGTAGGCCGCAGGCATCCAATCCCGGGGTTCGATTTTCTCACCGCGGGCAATGCGGGCTTCAAACTGCGCGAGCAATTCGGGGTTTTCGGCTGTCGCTTTGGGCTCTTCGGCCCCAACGGGTACATATCCTCCTCCGTACATAACAATCTATTTAAAATTTAAAAATCAATCAGGTTGGGTTGTTGGGGATGCAACGCCGTGCATCCATAGGCTGTAAAAGCGTCGACCCAGATCGGCAAGGGCTTCGCTGTCGGGACGGGCCGTGCTATGCACCGAGCCGTTCATTAACAAAAGCAACTGGCGTCCTAACCAAAGCGGATCCCCCTGGCGAAACACCCCTTTGTGCATGCCTTCCTGAAAAAGTCCGGCAAAAAATTGTTCGTAATCCGAACGCAGGGACTTGAAGGTCTGCAGAGAGGGCTCGCTCAAATGCCTCCATTCGTTCACAAAGACACCCACCGCCTCTCGGTCCGAAAACAGAAGGCGCAGGTGTTCCTCGATGGCGCGGGCCAGGCGATCCTCCACCGGCAAATCCATGGCCGCTATACGGCGGGCGGTGGAGACAAAAGCATCCGCCATCCCAAAGCAGATTTCGTGAAGGAGGGTCTCTTTGGATGAAAAATGATTGTAAAGAGAGGGAGCCTCTATTCCGCTCACCGAAGCCAATTCCCGCATCGAAGTCGCGGCGTAGCCCTTGCGGTGGAACAATTCCGTCGCAAAGCCGGCAATCAAGGCCCGGCGACTGCTAGGCGGAGCCGTGGCTTGGGTTGCAGCGAGAAGGTCGCTTTTCATAGCCCAAACATACGAACGATCGTTCGTTCGCGCGCTCTCACGTTCCCAAATGGCCGTACTTTTGGTGTTCAGCGACCCACCTTGGACCTTTTGTCATCCCAAACCTCCCCCGGCCTTCGTCGAAACGCCGCCCTGCCATGGCTCATGGTTTTGGCATGGGGCCTCTTGGGCTGGGCCTGCAGGCCCGATACCTACCGAGGGGGACTGAGCGTTGAATTGGGGTACGAGACCGATACCCTTCTCTTTGACACCGTTTTGGTGCAGGCCGGTTCCATTACCAAACGATTCAAGATTTACAATCCCAGCGACCAAGACCTGCTGGTGGACCGGATCGCCTTGGGCTCCGCCCTGGCAGGGAGCAGTCGTCCATCGGGCTTTCGCCTTAATATCAACGGTTTGGCGGCCAATCAGGCTCAGAACCTGCGCCTAGCGGCCGGCGACAGCCTCTACATCTTTGCCGAAGTCACGGTCAACCCCAACGATAGCCTGACTCCGTATTTGGTGACGGATTCCGTTTTGTTTTTTACGGGTCAAAGGGTGGGCAAAGTCATGCTGACGGCCTTTGGTCAGAATGCTCGTTTTTATCGAGATTCTATCATTGGGACCACCGTTTGGACCAAGGATTTGCCGATCGTCATCTACAATTCCATCCTGGTCGACTCGCAGGCTACCCTATGGATCCAACCCGGAACCCGCATTTTTTTGAATGCCGGCTCAACGATCTATGTCAACGGCACCCTGCGCGCCCAGGGCACTGCCCAAGAACCCATTACGATGCAGGGGGATCGATTGGACCCCTTTTACCGGGATTTGGCCGGGGCCTGGAACGGATTGCATTTTTTGAGAGGTTCCCTCAACAATTACCTCCGACACGTCCACCTTCGCAATGGTTCGGTGGCATTGCGGGTTGATTCCCTCCCGGCCAGCGGAAGCCAACCCAACCTGCGGTTGGAAAGTGTTTGGGTGGACCATTTTGCACAGGCAGGTATTTACGGAAATACAGCCCACATTGAAGGAGATAATGTATTGGTCAGCAATTGCGGTCTTTTTAATTTTTTGGGGGATTTTGGGGGGGAATACCGTTTTAGGCACAGCACATTTGTCCATCTTCAATCGGAATTTACCCGGGCCTACCCGCTCATGGTGCTCAGCAACCGAAACCTGGGGACGCCATCCCGCAGCAACAACGCCCTTTTGTCCCTGACCAATTGCCTGGTTTGGGGGGGAACCGACGAAGAATTTGGGGTGGATTCATCGGGGGATGGTAGCTTCAGCTACCAATTTGAACACTGCATCCTCAAAAGCCTGCGGGGCTGGTCCGGAACAAACCTTTTGTACCAGAATCCCCGTTTCAAAAACCCCAGCAACCGCAATTATGCGATCGATACCCTAAGCCCTGCTTATCGGGCTGGTATCGATTTGCGCTCCCAATATCCGGCTCTGCAATCCGACCTCTTGGGTCAGCCCCGAACCGCCACCCCCACCCTGGGCTGTTTAGAGCGTATCGAAATGGGTGGTATCTTTGAACCATGATTTTAGTACCCTACGACTTCACCCCACCTAGCGATTGCGCTATCCAGCATGCCACCGTTGTGGCACGCAAAGGGGACAACAAGATTCAACTGCTGCATGTCGTCAATTCCGACAGCAAGTCCCTGATGCGTAGGGACAAAATCAGCCTTCGAGACCTCAACGACCGGATGGCTGCCCTTGCAGCACGGGTTGAACGCGAATCGGGCATACCCACCGGTTACGATATGGTCACCGGCTCCATCTTTACCACCATCCCGGAATACGCCCACGAGTCCAAAGCCAAATTGGTCATCATCGGAACCAGTGGCATGGTTGGACTTCAGAATTTGTTTGGATCCAATGTTATCAAAATCGCCGAAAAATCCTCGGTGCCTGATATTATTGTCCAGGAGCGTCCGCTTCGACCCCACGGCTACAAGACCATTGTTATGCCTATGGATTCCGGTAAAGAATCCAAGCAAAAGACCTTCCAAACGGCTGCTATTGCCAAAATTTTTGGCGGAAAGGTTCACCTTTTTGCCGCCCACGAAACCGACGATTTTCTGGTAAACGCGGTTCAAAACAACATCCATTTTGCCACCCGGCATTTTGATTCCCAACAAATCCCGTACGAATTGGCCACCGAAGTAGAAGGGGGCAAATCCTATGTGGAACAAATCATCCAGCATGCCATTCGCGTTGATGCAGACTTGTTGGCCATCATGACCGGCGATCATCGGGGCTTGTTGGATTTGCTTTCCACGACCGACGAAGAACATATTGTCAACAACCAGGC
>CAIOCC010000031.1 GCA_903856555.1 uncultured Bacteroidota bacterium | reverse complement strand
TACCCCAAAGCCGGGGAGCCCAACGCGGCGGTTAGCTTGTGGATGTTTGAATTGGACCAGCCCAAGCCTCGCTGCGTACTTGCCGAAGATCCAAGGACAGGGGAGGATGCCGACCATTACTTGGCCCGCATCGGCTGGACCCAAGATGCCGGTTTGGCCTGGGTTCAAACCATGAACCGGGCCCAAAATCGGCTGGACCTCTCCTTGATCGACCGCGAAAGCGGTGAACGCCGTTTGCTACGACGG
This sequence comes from uncultured Bacteroidota bacterium, assembly GCA_903856555.1. Classification (GTDB taxonomy): domain Bacteria; phylum Bacteroidota; class Bacteroidia; order UBA7662; family UBA7662; genus SYHX01. The sequence goes on along the minus strand of CAIOCC010000031.1, from coordinate 1,780 downwards.
GAACAATCCGAAACCTGGGTGGACCTTCACGATCATTTGGTCTTTTTGGACAATGGAAGTTATTTCATTCATTCGAGCGAACACAGTGGATTTCAACGCCTCTACCTCTACGACATGCAGGGCCGAGAAGTGGCGCCGCTAACGCCCGATGGCCAAGAACTCACAGATTTCTACGGAGTCGATCCCCAACGCAATGAGTTCTACTACGGATTGGCGGCTCCAACCCCCATGGAAAGGCAAGTGTTCCGGGCCAAGCTCCCCGAATTGCAACCAACGACATCAGCCCCTACCCAACCGGTACCCTCCGCGACCATGCTAGGCCAAGAAAGCGGAAAAACGACCGCCCGCTTTAGCCCAACCTACGATTACCATGTGTTGCAACACACCCAAATAGACCAACCCCTTCGGGTCAGCCTTCATCGAAGGGACGAAGAAATACGGGTCCTCCAAGACAACCAAGCCCTCGTTTTGAAACTACGCAGTGCGCCGCTTGGCAAGAAAACCCTGACACAGGTCCCCGGGGCCGATTCCACCCTACTAAATGCCTATGTCATTCAACCACAGAATTTTAACCCCAAAAAAACCTACCCCCTTTTGATGTTCGTTTACGGAGGACCTGGAAGCCAAACCGTGGATGCATCGCTGGGTCAAAACTATTTATGGTTTCAATACCTCACCACCTTGGGTTATGTGGTCGCCTCGGTGGACGGAAGGGGGACCGGTTACCGAGGGGCGGCTTTCGAAAAAGCTACCTATCGTCAATTGGGCAAATTGGAATGCGATGACCAAATTGCGGCGGCCCGATATTTTGCCAAGCAACCATGGGTGGATGCCCAACGGATTGGGATCTTTGGTTGGTCGTTTGGGGGATACCTAAGTTCCCTGGCAATAACCAGGGGCGCCGATGTTTTCAAAGCCGCCGTGGCCGTGGCTCCGGTTATTAACTGGCGCTTTTACGATTCGATTTATACCGAACGTTTTTTGGGAACCCCCGCCGAGAATCCCGATGGTTACGACCAAAACTCACCGGAAAACCACGCCGCCAAACTGGTCGGGAATTACCTGTTGATCCATGGCACAGCCGACGACAACGTGCACTACCAAAACGCGGCCGTCATGGCCAAACGGTTGGTGGACCTCAACAAGGACTTTGAATTCATCACCTACACCGACAAAAACCACGGCATCAGCGGGGGCAAAACCCGACTCCAATTGTTCACCAAAATCACCGGTTTCCTTCAAAAAAACCTCTAAACGGCCTATTTCTATCGCTGCAGGACCTATTCCTATCGCAGGCCGGTCCGCAAAAGGTCAATTTGACGGGTTTTCGCTTAATTTCACAACCGCGTGCCCCTTGGGGGCCTTGTTTCACTTCCAAACCACCTTATGAGCTCCTCTAAATCCTCTGCTTCTGACCGCCACCCAACCGGTTTATGGTATCTGTTTGCCACCGAAATGTGGGAACGATTCGGCTATTACCTCATGCTTGGCATTTTCTCGCTGTACATGCTCGATGGCTGGAACAACGGGGGAATGGGTTTTGACTCCAAAACAAAATCCGATATCTACGGAACGTACCTGGGGTTGGTGTACCTGACGCCCTTTATTGGTGGCCTCCTCGCCGATCGCATGCTGGGGTACCGACGATCCATTATCCTGGGTGGCCTAATGATGGCGGCCGGGTATTTTTTGTTATCGGTCCATAGCATCGAAACCTTCTACGCCGCCTTGGCTTTGATCATCCTTGGTAATGGTTTTTTTAAGCCCAATATCTCCACCC
>CAIOCC010000030.1 GCA_903856555.1 uncultured Bacteroidota bacterium | reverse complement strand
TTGTATATCAGCGGAGGAACCTTGCTGGTCGATGCAGGGGTGACCCTAACCATCAATGGAACCATCGCCCTAAGTGGGGGGACCATCACCAACAACGGGACCATCGCTTACGGGGCATCAGGCGCCTTGGTGTACGGGGCAACGAGCCGTACCGTCGGAGCCGAATGGCCCAACAGCAACGGGCCATTGAACGTGACCATCGGCAGTGGTGGGGTGACCCTGGGGGTGGCGCGCACGATTGCCTCCACCGGCAAATTGACCCTGAACGGGGTCTTTGCAACGGGGGGCAACTTGACGCTGGCCTCGGATTCCAACAGCACCGCGGTGGTCCTTGGCGGAACCAACAGCGACCTGACGGGGAACGTGACGGTTCAACGCTATTTGCCAAGGGTGGATACCGCCCACAACGGTTTTCGTTTCGTTGGACATCCCTTGAGGTCCAACCCGTCCCTCAACGCCGTCACCAACCTGCCTACCTCAACCAACACCGTGATTGTTTACCAAAACGATAGCAACAATTACCTAGGCGTCAACAACCGAGCCACGATTTGGCCACAGGCCATTGGCTACGGTGTTTGGACTGTTGTTATCAATACTTTGATATTCAATGGAGAATTGCAACTCAGTTCGGTTCCGGCGATATCCTTAGGAACTGCAACCGACCGATGGAACTACGTTTCCAATCCCTTCCCCTCGGTCATGGATTGGGAAGGAGTCACCCGAACCAACGTTGAAGGAACCATTTATCGTTGGGACAAAAGCAAGGTGACCTTTTCGGCCGGCGGGAACCAAGCGGCCGGCACTTGGGGAACCTATGTGATTTCAACGGGGGTCACCGCCAACGGAGGCTCACGTTACATGGCGCCCATGCAGGGCTTTATGGTGCAGGCCAGCAGCGGTTTCTCATCGGCTTCCCTGGCCTATCCAAGCAGCGCCCGCGTTGATCAACCGGCCAATTATGTTCGCCAACAACAAACCTCCGATGTGGCCAGGGCTTCGGTGACGCATACGGCTTCGGGCTTTGGGCTGGAAACCGTGCTCTGCTTCTTGCCCCAGGCCAGCAACGCCTACGATACCGACCTCGAAGCCCGCTATCTCAGCGATGGATTCGCGGCCAGTCAGGACCTCTACACCAAGGATGCGCAGGGTCAAACCTATTCGATCCAGAGTTTGCCCTCCCTCGCCCTCAACAGTCCAACCCGTATTCCCCTGCACTTGGCCCATACTCAACCCGGCGCGGCCTATTCTTGGAACATGGACCTCAGCTCGCTCAGCAGCGGGCATGCCTCCTGGTTGGAAGACACCCGCCTGGGCACCCTAACCCCCGTTGTAAGCGGACAGCCTCTGACCTTCACGGCCCAGCCCGGGGATGCGGTAGATCGTTTTCATTGGGTCTTTGCGGCCCAGGGGACGGCGGTCCAAGATTTGGGATCGGCTGAAAAGGTCAGCGCCCACCTATCCGACGGTCGCCTCGTTCTGCGCGGTTTGCGTCAGGGACCGGCCACCCTCCAATGGATGGACCTGAGCGGGCGCCTGCTCAGCACCCAGACCCTCAACGACCCGGATGCTACCTACGATAGCCCCGCCAACCTCCTGGAAGGTTCCTACTACCTCCTGCGGGTCCAAAGCCCACAGGGTTTGTACCACTACCGCCTGCGGCGCTAAGTCCTTCGTTTTTTCGTTCCCTACTACGCTCCAAAAATTACGCTCCAAAAATCCTACGATGATGCCCAATCGCCTTGAAACCAAACCCACGTCCCACCTTCCTTCTGGCCTGCATCTTGCCTTGCTGCTTGGGGTTCTCCTGATGCTCAACCGAGGAGCGAATGCTCAACCGCCTCCACCCAGCGACCCCAACAATGTGAACGGTGGCGCCGGGGTGCCTATCGACGGAGGATTGAGCATTCTGATGGCGGCCGGGGCCGGCCTGGGTCTGAAGAAGGCCTGGGACGCTCGAAAATCCACCCCAACAGAAGGCGACTCCGAGGCAAGCGACGAAGAGCAGTCAGCGACCGCTGGACCTTTGGATTCTTAAGGCCCCTTGAAGGCTTGGTGTTTACCTTTGATGGTGAACCAAGCCTTATGTCTCATCACCCTCCCTCTCCTTCAAACCATGCGATGATCGCTTGGGCTTTAGGAGCCCTGTTTCTCCTGCGGACCTTGGGGGTCGCGGCCCAATGCCCTCACAACCCCACGGTTACCCCCAACAACCTGATTTTTTGTCCCAACGCCGGTTCGGACACCCTGTGGACCCAAAGCTACCAAGCGTACCAATGGTACAAGGACGGGGTCCTTCAGCCCGGCGATACGTTCCAGTACCGAAGGGTTACCCACCTCGATGCAGGATCCATGTTCTCGGTGGATGCCACTCTCAACGGATGCACCGAACGTTCCCCCCAGGTGCCAGTGGATGGTTGGGTATTTTTGCTTCCCGTTGTAGCGACCGATGGCCTACAGTTTCCACTCTGCGTAGGGGATACCCTGAGACTCCGTTTGATGCCACCCTACACGATCAATATCCAATGGACCAACGGCGGTGTTCCCATCCCCGGTGCCACCGATGACACGCTCCTTGTCACAACGGATGGAGATTATTCGGTGAGCGGGGCGCCCGAAATTTGTCCCAACTTCAATCAACAACTCGGCGTAACCCTTTCGTATCGATTCTTGCCTTGCAGCAGCGGTTGGGATGGAAACGAAACAGGCAAGCATCCACCCTCCACATGGGTTCCCAATCCCCTCCAAGGAGAGCGTTTGCACCTCCTCGGTGCTGACCCCGAAGAGGCCATCGAAGTCAAAGTTCTGGACCCCTTGGGTCGTTGCATCCTACACAAGGTCTTGCCGGCCGGTACCTCCACCCTGGAATGGACCAACGAAGCAAAGACCAACCCAGCGGCCCACGGGTTCTATACCATCGTCTGGACCCAGGGCCTGCGGACCCGCACTCAACGCTTGATTGTTCCAATTCGTTAAGAGAAACGGCGATGCTGCAGCGAATCGTTGATTTTTCGGTGAAGCAACCCCTGTGGGTGGCCCTGCTGACCCTGGCTTTGGTCATCACGGGTACCTATCAACTACGGCATCTGCCCATTGATGCGGTTCCGGACATCACCAACAACCAAGTACAGGTGATCGCCGTATCTCCCTCCCTGGGCGCGGTGGATGTCGAAAAACTCATCACCCAACCCATCGAAGCCTCCAGCCGTAACATACCCGGCCTGGTTGAAATGCGTAGTTTTTCGCGGTTGGGCTTGTCGGTCATTACCCTGGTTTTTGAAGAAGATGTCGACATCTATTGGGCTCGACAGCAAGTCAACGAACGCTTGATCAGCGCCCGCGATTTGATCCCCCAAGGGCTGGCTAGCCCTTACCTGGCCCCCGTGACCACCGGTCTGGGAGAAATTTACCAATATGTGTTACGAACCAAGCCCGGTTACGAAGACCGCTACGACCTAACGGAACTGCGCACCTTGCAGGATTGGCAGGTCCGTCGATCCTTGTTGGGGGTTCCAGGCGTTGCGGATGTGAGCAGTTTTGGGGGCTTGCTCAAGCAAATCGAAATCAGCGTTCGCCCCGATGAACTCCAGGCCCAAGGGGTCACCCTTCAGGAAATCTACGATGCCGTTCAGGCCAACAATCAAAACGCCGGTGGTGCCTATATCCACCGCGATGCCACCCAGCTGTCGATTCGAACCGAAGGCATGGTCCGCACCCCCCAAGAGTTGGAGTCCATTGTGGTCAAAACATCCCCTGCTGGCCTGCCTCTTTTGATCAAAGACGTGGCCGAGGTCCGCCGGGGCCATGCCGTCCGCTACGGCAGCCTGACCTACAACGGCGAAGGGGAAGTCGCCGGAGGGGTGGTCATGATGCTCAAAGGCGAAAATTCAGGTCGTGTTATTGAGTCCGTCAAACAAAAAATCGAAGCCATTCAAGCCAGTCTCCCGGAGGGTGTGGTCGTGGAACCCTTTTTGGATCGAACCAAAATGGTGAACAGTTCCATCCAAACCGTGGGCGTTAACCTCGCGGAAGGGGCCCTCATCGTTGTCTTGGTTTTGGTCTTTTTTTTGGGCAACCTGCGGGCTGGCCTCCTGGTCGCGTCCATCATACCCTTGTCCATGCTCTTTGCCGTCTGCATGATGAATTTTTTTGGGGTCAGCGGCAACCTCATGAGCTTGGGCGCTTTGGATTTTGGACTGATTGTGGACGGGGCTGTGATTGTGGTGGAGGCCGTTCTGCACCGCTTGCACGTCCGCTACACCGGCTTGGTCAAGGAGGGGCGCAGTGTCCTGCCGGGCCAAGCCGAATTGAAAGAGGAAGTCCGACGTTCGTCGGGCAAAATGATGGGGGCGGCCTTCTTTGGCCAGTTAATCATCCTCATGGTGTACCTGCCCATCCTAAGCCTGCAGGGTATTGAGGGCAAGATGTTTATACCGATGGCCCAGACCGTGCTCTTTGCCTTGTTGGGAGCCTTTCTACTGAGCCTCACCTATGTGCCCATGATGAGCAGTTGGGTCCTGCGCTGGAATGCCCGCGAATGGGGTCCCAGTCGTCGCATCATGCATCGACTGCAAGGCTGGCAACAACAGATTTTGGTGAAAAGCCTGGATCGTCCCCGACCTGTTTTGGTCGGAATACTTCTCTTGGCGCTGGGGAGTTTTGCGCTCTTTACCACCCTGGGCGGGGAGTTCATTCCTGATTTACCGGAAGGGGATTTTGCGGTGGAAACCAAATTGTTACCCGGATCCAATTTGAAGACCACCACCGACGCGGTGCTTCAGGCCTCGGCCCTGATCCGGGAGCGTTACCCCGAAGTCATCAAGGTCGTGGGCAAAATAGGCAGCGGAGAAATCCCCACCGATCCCATGCCCATGGAGGCCGCCGACCTCATGATTATCCTCAAGGACCCTTCCGAGTGGACCTCTGCTTCTTCGTGGGAAGAGCTCTCGGCCCGCATGGCCCAAACCCTCGAAGAAATACCCGGGGTGGCCTTTGGTTTTCAATACCCGGTGGCCATGCGTTTCAACGAACTCATGACCGGCGCCAAGCAAGATGTGGTGATCAAAATCTATGGAGAGAACCTCGATAGCCTCAGCCGTCTGGGCAAAAAAATCGGCTCCTTGGTCCAAAAAGTCCCCGGTGCCGTGGAGGTTTGGGTGGAAACGGTGGAAGGCCTCCCCCAAACCGTGGTACGCTTTGACCGTCCAGCGCTGGCACGCTACAGGTTGGATATCACCGATGTGAACAATCAAATTCAAACCGCCTATGCCGGGCGCAAAGTGGGTGAAATAATCGAAGACGAAAAGCGCTTTGATCTCATCCTGCGTATGCCGGATGAACTCCGCCAAAACGCGGAGGCCGTCAGGGATTTGCCCATTGCTTGCCGCGATGGGAGCCGCATCCCACTGCGCGAAATCGCAACGGTGGCCATGGAACCCGGGGTCAACCAAATTCAAAGGGACGATGCCCGCCGACGGCTCATGGTTGGTTTCAATGTTCGGGATCGGGATGTTCAATCGGTGGTCCAAGACGTGCAAGCCCTGTGCCGCACCCAGTTTTCGTTGCCATCGGGTTACACCCTGCACTTTGGGGGGGCTTTTGAAAACCTCCAAAAGGCCAGTGCTCGCTTGGCCCTGGTGGTACCCTTGGCGCTCGCTCTGATTGGCTTGTTGTTGTACCTGGCCATGGGTTCCCTCCGGCTAGCAGCCTTGGTTTTTGTGACGGTCCCCCTCTCGGCGGTCGGTGGAATTCTGTTGTTATGGGCCAGGGGCTTGCCCTTCAGTATCAGCGCGGGTATTGGATTCATCGTGCTTTTTGGAGTCGCCGTTCTTAACGGCATTGTTTTGATCAAAGAATACCTTTCTCTCGAAGGCGACCCGGCTTTGGATGCCCGCGATGTGGTGCTTCGAGGAACCGCCAACCGTCTGAGGCCGGTTTTGATGACCGCGTCGGTGGCCTCCCTGGGCTTTTTGCCCATGGCCCTGAGCCAAGGGGCCGGAGCCGAGGTTCAGCGACCCCTGGCCACGGTCGTCATCGGGGGCCTGTTATTGGCAACCCTCATGACCTTGGTTGTGTTACCGGTACTCTACACCCTTTGGCGGCATCGCAGCCTCCCAACGCCCCAACCCCCAATCCCTAACAACTAATTTATGCGACGGAAATTGAGGATACGACGAGTTGCGCTTTTGCTAGGATTGCTGGCGGGCCTGTTCACCCCGGCCTATTCGCAGAAGACAACGCCCATCTCCTTGGAAGAAGCCCTGCACCAAGGTCGGCTGCATTGGTTGCTCCTGCAGTCCGACAGCCTGCGTCATCAGGCACGATCCTTGGAACTTCGGGGCGGAGCCCTTCCGGACCCTGCCCTCGTTCAGTCCGAATGGGGCCAAATCAATTCAGCCCTGAGGGACCAGTCCCTTCAAATCAACCAAAGCCTGCGCTTGCCTGTTTATAATCGCCGCAGCAGGGACCTGGCCAAGACCCGCGTGGAAGGCGCCCGCCTCGAACAAACTCGAACCCTGGCCGAACTGGAATCCGGTATCATTCGACTTTATCACCGTTACTTGGTAGAGTGGGCCCGATGCCAGCTTTACCAGGAGTACGATTCGATCCTGGCCGTAACGGCGAAAACCATCGAACAGCGTTACCAGCAG
>CAIOCC010000029.1 GCA_903856555.1 uncultured Bacteroidota bacterium | reverse complement strand
GCACCGGTTGCAAATCCTGCGGTGAAATCCGATTGCTTGCCAAATGCACATTCATGGCGCGGAGGGTGTCTCCGTTGAGAATCACATCGGCCCATAACAAACCGGTGGGCGAATCTCCTTCCCCAAGGTTATGGTAACCAAACTCCAAAACTCGACCCCGGACCCACAAACCCAGCCCACTAAAACAATCCATTTTGGTGGACGATCCATGATTTTGCTTTTGAACAAAACTTACCGCTTGGCGCTCCCGATTCAAACCCACAAAGGAAAAGCCTCGGATCCTGGAGTCCCTTTTCATTTGGCGAAGAACATCAAAATGTTGAGGATCCCAACTTACAAAATCTTGAAAACCAGCTAGATCAGGCTGTATTGAACCCAACAAATGCACCAAATAATCCCGCGATGATGCGAATTCATCTTTTTCTTCGGGACCGGCATCCGATGGCAAACGAAAATTGCCCACATTGTAGGTCATAACCACCAAACGATCGGTTTGCTTGGGCCGTGAATCCGACGATGAACCGAGATTCATCGCATCCGACTCCCCCATGGATGGCCATCGCCAAAAACGAGGATGCACCGTCCAACCAACGAGCAGAACCAACAAAGACAAAAGAAAACGTGGATTACGACGCAAAACCCACCAGGTTCCACAGGCAACCAAACCCATCAGCAGAGGGTAATACCCAAAGCCCAACAAGGCCAAAGGGGCAAACCACCGCGGATCCAAAAAAGGGACCGCGTACACCGCCAACATAGCACCCGCAAGGGCCAGATTGATGCCCATTAAGGCATGGCCCAACCATCGTAACAACGAATATTTGGCGCTGTTTAACCGCGATGCTGCCGGTCGAGCCATTCTTTTTCGTTTGCTTTGAGAGAGGAATAACCACTCCTTGAAATCTTGTCCAACAAGCGGTCGGTTTCAGTCTGAATATCGTTGGAGCGGGGACGGACCTTCGCCACAGGCCTGGAACTCACCTTGCCCCAAAAAGCAAAGCCCCACCGGCCCTGTAAATAGCGAAGGACTATGATACCGGCTAAAGCCCCACCGATATGCGCCCAATGCCCTCCGGCATTGGCACCCGTCAAGCCTATCACATCGTAGAGGGCCAGGCCCAAGGCCAGCCATCGCAGTCGAAGGGGAAGGATCCCAAACAACAACAAGGTTTGGTCCGGGGTGAGTAGAACCAAGGCCCAAAAAAAGGCCATCGCCGAGGCCGAGGCACCGATCAAACCGGGGACAACAGGATTCGAATTCCCAGATATCCATGGAATCAGCCCCATGCCCAATTCAAAGAAAACAGCCCCGGCCAGACCACCGGCCAGGTACATGGGGTAAATAATGCGAGTCCCCAACAAATCCACCAACGAACGGCCCGCCCATACCAGCATGACCATGTTCCATAACAAATGCCAAAAGCTCTGATGTGAAAACATATAGGTCACCAAGGTCCATGGGCGCTGCAGCAAGGCCTGCCATCCCCATGGAAGGACCAACCATGAGGCCAAGGACCTTATCCCTGGCAGGAATAGCAAAACAAAAAGGAGCCCGTTGATCGCAACGAGTCGATGGAGCTTGTTATTCCAATCGATGCCCCAACCCATGACCTAAGCCCCGTTTCGGTAAAACCAACGAACCATGATAAAGCCAAAAAGCATCCCACCCAAATGGGCGTAATGAGCGATGTTATCGTTGGGGTTGGCCTGCAGAGCCGCCCACAGTTCAATCACCACATAAATCCCCGCCAAATACTTGGCCTTGACCGGCACAAAAAAGAAAAGGTAAAGGTAACTGTTGGGAAAAAGAGTGGCAAAAGCGATCCATATCGCCGCCACTGCACCACTCGCCCCGATGATATTGGGGGCGCTCATGAGAGCAGCCTTTTGTTGTTCAAGTGCCACCAAACCAAGAGCATCCGCATTGGCCATCTGATTTTCGATCGTCTGTAAAACCGGCCGAATATCCACCAAAAAAACAATGAGGTAATGCAAAAAAGCAGCGCCAAGCCCCGCCATCACATAAAACGACAAAAATCGAGCGGATCCCCATACGTTTTCAAGAATACTCCCAAACATCCAAAACGAGAACATATTAAAAATCAAATGCTCCAAACTACCATGCATAAACAAATGCGTGATGGGCTGCCAGAAACCGTAGGCCTCTGAGCCTGGCAAATGCATGCCAAGCAATTCAATAAAATCCAAACCAAAACTGGTTTGAAAAACATAGGTCCCCAGGAAAAATAGCCCGTTGATGATGACCATGTTTTTGACCACCGGAGGCAGAAACTCAAAGCGACCGGGACTAATAGGTGTGTTCATACAAATTTGTTAATGCAATCAAAGCACGCTTCGGTTCCCCACACCAACCCCAAGGTCGGCCTTCGGAGTCCAAAAAAGATCGTTCGCCGCTCACCCAAGGCTTTAAGGCTCGCATCACCTGGGCCGGATTGGTCGGGTCAAAAGGCCTTTCCTCGCCGTTGAGTCCCCGAGTCCTAGCCAAATAACCAAGGGCTTCGGACCGAACGGGCTGGCCTCCTTCGTGAAATCGGGCCCATAACCAGTCCAACAAGTCCAAGACTTCGGCCATGGGAGTATGAGCAGGATGGGTTTCTACCTGATAGGTGTCTTTCTCCTCCATTGGTCGAAGCTCAATGCCCAAGCTAGCCGCCAAAGGCAGGCCATCGTCGGCTAGGTCCAGGCTCCCGCCCTGCCACAAAACCGGCTCCAATGGCAGAACCCCGTGCCCTGGGCGGTAAACCTGGTCCAGGTTTTGGATAAGACGGTCCATCATGATTTCCCGGAGCAAAACCCGAACTTCCACCACCACCATTCGCTGAACGGTCCTAAACAAACCCGTTCCGTCCGGGTAAATCCATCCGCCTTGAAGTTGATCGTCTTGAAGCGCAGGTGTAATGGATCCGTTTGCCGGTTCCATCAAACCTTCCAAGAGCCGGTGATACCCGGACTTTGGGGCTGATGACCCTCCGGATGAGGTCGATGTCCCTCCTTCGGGCGATGGATTT
>CAIOCC010000028.1 GCA_903856555.1 uncultured Bacteroidota bacterium | reverse complement strand
CAGTTTTTGGGCCTGGCCTCTCATCAGCTTCGAACCCCTTTGGCCTCGATGAAGACCGAGATGGAGGTCCTACTACGCCAAGAGCGGAGCCCCGAAGCGTACCGCGCCGCTTTGGTTGGTCTGCTGCAGCGATTGGACGACCTGAATTCAACCGCCCAGCGATTGTTGACCTTGGTTCAATTGGAAGCTGGGGGCGAGGCCCTGCGCAGCACCCCGCTGGCATTGGATGAGGTCTTGCTGGAGGTACAGGCTTGGTGGAAGCGGCACCGTCCGGATGCCGATGTGGAATTGCATTTGGACGAACAGGCCGAAGCGGCCGATCGATTTGCAGTGCGCGGGGACGAAGAGCTCCTCAAAACCGCGTTGAACAACCTGATCGAAAACGCCCTCAAATACAGCGAGGACCCTTGGGTTCAGCTGAACCTACGCCAAGGGCCGGGAGGGATGCGTTCCGAATTGCGGGTGGAGGTGGTGGACCGGGGCCGGGGCATCCCTGCCGACCAAATCCCACGCCTCTTTGAGCCGTTTTACCGGGGGACCAACAGCGGCGGACAACCCGGGCACGGCCTGGGTTTGGCCCTGGTTTCCAAAATCGCTCGCTGGCATGGTGGCAGCCTGCAGGTCCACTCCATCTCCGGCCAGGGCAGCACATTTACCCTCTGCCTGCCCCCTATCTTTGGGCATGCTTAAGGCGATTTTGATCTTTTTGTTGGTCATGTGGACGGCGGGCTGGCTGCTGCGATGGCTCCTACCCCTCCTGTTGATCCGTTGGATGCGGCGTTTTCAGGATCAGATGAAGCAGGTTCCGCGTCCACCGCATAACAACCGTGCCGCTGGCAATGAAGCATCGGCTCCCAAAAATCGCCCCTCGACCTTGGAATCCAAAGGCGAGTATGTGGATTACGAAGAAATCAAGTAATGGCTAAATTTTATTGAATCGTGTTATGAAAAAGTCGACTCCTCCAAGTTCGGCCCCCTGGAAGGGGCATCTTTTTGCGGTGATCCTTTTGGGCGCCTTGGCCCTACTCTATAATTACCCTGTGCTCAGCGGCAAGGGCCTCCGCATGGAGGATATGACCCAGGTGCAGGGCATGGCCAAAGAATTGCAGGATGCCAAGGCCAAAACCGGTCATTATCCCTTGTGGACCAATTCGTTGTTTGGTGGAATGCCCGCTTACCAGATTGCGATGGAGACCCCTTATTCGCTGATTCAATACGTCGGAAGGATTTTTTATGTCTGGTTGCCCGAGCCGGCCAATTTGATGCTGCTTTCGATGTTGGGAATGTACTTTTTGTTGGTGGTTTGGGGATGTAGCCGTCAGCTTTCCGTCTTGGGAGCTTTGGCCTTTGCCTTAAGTTCGTACAATATTATCATCATTGATGCGGGCCATGTTACCAAAGCCTTGGCGATCGGTTTGATGCCCCCGGTGCTGGCCGGCCTGCATTTATTATTTACGGGGCGCTCGCTTTTTGGGTTGGCCGTATTGGCACCCGCCCTGGCCCTCCAACTCTTTGCCTACCATTACCAGATTACCTATTACCTGGGCCTCATGATTGCCCTCTATGTTCTGTATGCCTTGGTGGAACACCTCCGCCGAGGCGCGCTCAAAGCCTGGACCCTGTCCTCCGCCCTGGCCTTGCTGGCCTTGGTTTTGGCCTTGGGTTCCAACTGGACTCACTTTGCGCTGACCAACGAATACGCCAAGGAAACCATGCGCGGTGGATCGGATTTGCTCAAACTCCAAAACAAAGGGGATAACGGTTTGGACCGGGAATACGCCCTCAAATGGAGCAATGGAATAACCGAAACCGGCACCTTGTTGATTCCCAACCTGATGGGTGGAGCCTCGCAGACCCCGCTGGACAAGGGCTCTGCCACCTACGAAACCTTGGTCAGTGCAGGGGTTCCCGAATCGCAGGCCTTGGCCTTTGTGGAGGCGGGGGTTCCCACCTACTTTGGGGATCAGCCCGGCGTGGCCGGTCCCACCTACTTTGGGGCCTTGATGATCTTCTTGTTTGTGTTGGGTTTGTTGACCCTCAAAGGTTCCCTGCGCTTTTGGTTGCTGGCCTGCGTTTTGGTCAGTGTCGCCTTGAGCTGGGGCCGCAATACCCCTGGGTTCACCAATCTTTTGATGGACTATTTGCCCTACTACAACAAATTCCGTGCGGTGGCCATGAGTTTGGTCATGGCATCCCTGGCCGTTCCTTTGCTGGCTGTTCTCTTTGTTCGGGCTTTGTTAAACGGAGAGTTGGACCGCACACAATTGCTTTCCCGACTCAATACCACCTTTGCGGTTTTGGGCGGAATATGTTTGTTGTTGGCCGTGGCTGGCTCCATGTTCTTTGATTTTTCGACCGCTTTGGACGATAGCGAGCAATGGAAAGGCATTAATGGCTTGGTGGATGCCTTTCGGGATGACCGAGCGGAGCTGCTCAGCAAGGATGCCTGGAAGTCCTTGTTGGTGATGGCTTTGGGTTATGCGGCTCTGAGGGCTTATCTCCAGAACCGTCTCAAGGCCAGCCTTTTGGTTCCGGCTCTTTTGGTGATTTCGACCGTGGATTTGTGGGTGACGGACCGTCGTTATTTGTCCGAATCGGATTTTGAGCGCAAGAGCCGTTTGGAAGTTCCGTTCGAGATGACCGAGGCCGATCGGGTGATTTTGAATAACGAGACCGCTCTGCATTACCGGGTTCTGGATTTTGGTCAACAGAATCCCTACAACGAAAACCGGGCCGGTTATTTTCACAAATCCCTTGGGGGCTACCATGCGGCCAAGCTCAGCCGTTTTGAGGATGTCAAAAACGGATACCTGGGCGGCCAAGGCGAAGGTCCCAAACAGAATATCCTCAATGCCTTCAATGTTCGTTGGGTGATTTATCCACCGCAGGAACAGGGCCAAGCCCCTGTGGCCATGCCGAATCCGGCGGCTTTGGGGAATGCTTGGTTGGTGCGTTCGCTGCGTGTTGTTCCCGATGCACAGGCTGAGTTTGATTCGTTGGGGGTTGTGGATTTGGGGCAAGTCGCTGTGATGGATAAGGCCATGGCCGGCCCAACGGTTTCGGGGACTTACAATGTTGATTCACAAGCTTTTATCCGATTGGTATCCTATGCCCCCGATACCATGCGTTACGAATACGCCAATTCCTCGGCTTCCTTGGCGGTTTTTTCGGAGGTCTATTACGCCCATGGCTGGAATGCCTATGTGGATGGTCAGGCGGTTCCTCACAAGCGAGTCAATTATTTGTTACGGGGTTTGGAATTGCCGGCTGGCGAACACAAGGTGGAATTCCGCTTTGAACCAGCCACCTACATAGGCGGCGAAAAAATAAGTTTGGCGTTTAATCTGGCCTTGCTGGCGGTGGTTGGTTTTGCGGCTTGGAAGGGTTTTCGTCCCTCGAATGCAACCACCTTTAATAAACCCCAAAGCGACCCCCAACCATGAGCAAGCCCCTTCTATTGATTTGCAACGATGACGGTATCCATGCCCCGGGTATTCGGGCTTTGGTGGAGGCGGTGAAGGATTTGGGGGATTTGGTGGTGGTGGCCCCCGATCGACCCCAATCCGGTATGGGCCATGCGATTACGATAGGGTTTCCATTGCGGGTGCAGGCCCAGGAAGGGCTTTTTGGAGCAGAAATTCCGGCTTACCAGACCAGCGGAACGCCGGTGGATTGCGTCAAATTGGCAGTGGACCGGATTATGCATCGCAAGCCCGATTTGTTGCTTTCGGGGATTAACCACGGGTCCAATGCATCGATCAATGTTATTTATTCGGGGACGATGTCGGCCGCTGTAGAAGGAGCCATTGAAGGCATTCCCAGTGTAGGCTTTTCGCTCTGCGATTATGCTTTGGAGGCGGATTTTGGATTAGCGGCCCAGGTGGCCCGTCGGGTGGCCGAGCAGGTTTTGAGCCATGGGTTGATGCCGGGTTCTTTGTTAAATGTTAATATTCCCAAGGTTGATATCCGTCAATTCAAAGGGCTCAAGGTGGGCCGGCAGGCGGCGGCTAAGTGGAAAGAAAATTTTGAGGAGCGCACCGACCCTCACAACAAGAAGTATTATTGGATGACCGGGGAGTTTGAGTTGATGGAACACGGGGAGGATACCGATGAATGGGCTTTGAGAAACGGGTATGCTTCGGTGGTTCCGGTGCAGTTTGATTTGACGGCTCACCATGCCTTGGCCGGATTGCAGGCCTGGGGGATGCAGGATTGGGTTTTTTGAGGAAGCAAGATGTTACCGGCGTTTTGGCGTAAAACAAACGGGCGCCGTGGCTTTATGGCGGCTTTGGTTGGGCCTGTGGTGTTTTTGGGCCTGTGGATCTTGTGGATGGGACGAAGCGGGGAGGGCGCGGGTTGGTGGGATTTGCTGTGGAACAGTGGATTGCTGGGGCCGGTTTTGACTTTGTCGGTTTTGCCCAATTTGGGACTGTTTTGGTGGCATCTACGCAAGGGATCGGACGAGGGCGCATCGGGGGTTTTGGCTGCTACGCTTTTGTATGGGGTTCTGGTTATGTTAATCAAAGTGGTCTTATAAAAAGTTGTGAAAGTTTATTGCATAGCGGGCGAGGCATCGGGGGATTTGCACGGGTCAAGCCTCTTGGCGGAATGGCGACGGAAGGATCCTTCGTTGCAGGTTAGGGGCTGGGGCGGTGATCTCATGCAGGCCCAAGGGATGGACCTGGTCAAGCATTACCGAGAAACGGCTTTTATGGGTTTTGCAGAGGTGGCCCGCAATTTGCGGACCATTTTGGGATTGCTGGATTTGGCCCGCAAGGACCTCCAAGCCTATGCACCGGATGTACTCTTATTGATTGATTATCCGGGCTTTAACCTGCGTATGGCTCGTTATGCCCATGCTCTGGGGATTCGGGTGGTTTATTATATTTCTCCCCAGGTCTGGGCTTGGAAAGAAGGCCGTGTTCGTCAAATCCGTCAATCGGTGGATTTGATGTTATGTATTTTGCCTTTCGAAAAAGATTGGTATGCCCAGCGTGGTATGCAGGTTCACTACGTGGGACATCCTTTGGCGGATCAATGCAGGCCTTTGGAATCCGAGCAGGTGGTGGCGACGCGGCAAGCTTTGGGGATTCCTAGCGGGCCTTGCGTTGCCTTGTTGCCGGGTAGCCGCCTTCAGGAAATCCGCAAACACGGCTCGCTCATGCTTCGGTCACTGGCCAGGTTTTCGGGTGGTGATGCTGTGTCTAGCGGCGATCCTATGTCCGCGGTTTTGGCCATGGCCCCCGGGGT
>CAIOCC010000027.1 GCA_903856555.1 uncultured Bacteroidota bacterium | reverse complement strand
GGAACCGCCACGGCCAATAGACCGGGCAATACCATTTCGCGGATGGCCGCTTTGGTTGAAATCTCCACACACTTACCGTACTCGGCTACCCCATCGGCTTGATGGAAAATCGCTTGGTCTTCGGCAGACCAATCTTTGACTTCCTTGTCACCGTTGCGACGCATCGCCTCCAAGGCAGCCTTGAGGGCAGGAATCGAATTAAACTGGCGACGAACCTCTTCGATCATGGACATGGCTGCACGTCCAACAGCGCCCATGGCCATCGCCGAGAAGACGAATGGCAGCATGGCTCCGATGAACAAACAAGCTATCACATTGGCTTTGGAAATATCAATGCTGGCAATACCGGCCGATGACATGTAGGCACCAAACAAGGCCAAGGCCGTCAGGGCTGCCGAGGCAATCGCGAAACCTTTGCCGATCGCCGCGGTCGTATTCCCTACCGCGTCCAATTTGTCGGTACGCTGACGAACCTCTTTGGGCAGGTCGCTCATTTCGGCAATACCTCCGGCATTATCCGAGATGGGACCGTAGGCATCTACGGCCAATTGAATACCGGTATTGGCCAACATACCCACCGCAGCGATGGCAATGCCGTACAACCCACCAAAATGAAAGGCCCCGATGATACTGGCCGCAATCAAAAGGACTGGAATGGCCGTCGACATCATGCCCACGCCCAATCCAGCAATGATATTGGTGGCAGCACCGGTCGAAGATTGACGAACAATCGAAAGGACAGGCTTCTTGCCAGTCCCGGTGTAATACTCGGTCACCAAACCTACCAAAACACCGGCAACCAATCCAATAATGGTGGCATAGAAAATACCCATCGCTGTGTAGTGATTACCAAGCTCCGGATTTTCCCAAGCGTAGAGGGGATCTTTGAACCACCATTCGGCGGGCAACATCCAAGTGATAATGAAGTAGGATGCCACAATCATGAGTCCGGACGAAAGAAACTCGCCCATGTTCAGGGCTTTCTGAGGATCGCCCCCTTCGCGGGTGCGCACAAAAAAGGTACCCAAAATCGACATCAGGATGCCGGTACCGGCCAAAACCAAGGGAAGAATAACCCCGGATAAACCATCGAAGTTATCGGCAAATCCACCCACCATGAAAGCAGCGCCCAAAACCATGGTACCGACAATGGAACCCACGTAGGATTCAAAAAGGTCGGCGCCCATTCCGGCGACATCGCCGACGTTATCGCCCACATTATCGGCAATCGTTGCAGGGTTCAAGGGATGGTCTTCGGGGATACCCGCCTCGACCTTGCCGACCAAATCGGCTCCGACATCCGCCGCCTTGGTATAAATACCACCGCCAACACGCGCAAAAAGAGCGATCGAAGACGCGCCGAACGAAAAACCGGTAATTACCGTGATGACCCGGTTAATGGCAACCGTATCGGTACCAAATTGATGACTGAACAGGATAAAGAGGCTTCCCAATCCCAAAACACCCAGGCCTACCACACCCATTCCCATCACCGAACCACCCGCGAAGGCGATTTCAAGGGCTTTGGACAAACCTGTGCGGGCGGCATGGGCGGTCCGCACGTTGGCCTTGGTGGCCACCTGCATGCCGATGAAACCGGCCAGACCCGAACAAAAGGCACCTACCATAAAGGACAGACCCACCATGGGGGATGAAGTCTCGGTAGGGCTGGTCACGGCCAACAAAGCGGCCACACAGACCACGAAAATGGCAAGAATCTTGTATTCAGCCTTGAGGAAGGCCATGGCGCCCTCGGCGATGTGGCCGGCGATTTTGCGCATTTTGGCATCGCCCGGGTCCTGAGCGGCGACCCATGAGGATTTCCAAAAAGTAAAGATTAATCCTGCAACTCCGCAAAGAGGCACTAGGTAAAGGAGGGTTTGTGTACTCATATTGATTTTTTAGAAAAGCAGGGGCAAAGATAGGCCCGTGCCTTGACGAATCAAGCCTCCCAAATCTTGCCCGGGTTCAGCAGCCCTTGGGGGTCAAAAACGGCTTTGATGCCCTTCATCAAGTGAATTTGAGCTGGATTCATGACCAGGGATAGGTAGGGCTTCTGGGACCAACCAATCCCGTGTTCACCGGATAGAGTCCCCCCTTGTTCACGAACAAAGGCAAAAAGCTCCCGAATGGCCTTGGGAATCTCCTCGGCCCAAATCTCCTCGGGAATTTGTTCCTTGAGGATATTGATATGCAGGTTCCCATCCCCGGCATGGCCGTAACAAACCGAACGAAACCCGTAGGCCTCCCCCAAGGATTTGACTTTGCGGACCAAAGCCGGCAAGGCCGACATGGGAACCACGGTATCTTCTTCTTTGTACACCGAATAGGCCCGAACCGCATGCCCAATTTGCCGCCGAAGGGTCCACAAGGCCTCCTTGCGATCGGACTGGTCGGCCAGGCGGATCTCCCCCGCCCCGTGTTCTTCAAGCACCGGACAAAGAATCTCGGCTTGCTCCATCAGCAAATCCATGCGTTCCCCGTCCAATTCGATCAGCAATTCGGCCTGAACAGTGGAGGGGTACGGTACCTCCATGCCTAGGTAACTGGCCGAAAGTTGAAGAGCCTCCTTTTCCATGAATTCCACCGCCGATGGCCGAATACCGGTGGCTTGGATAGCGGCAACGGCCCTGCAGGCGCTTTCGAGGTCTGGAAATGGAACAGATAGGAGCAAATCGGCCTTGGGGGCGGGGATCAATCGAAAGACCGCTTTGGTAATAACCCCCAGCGTGCCTTCGCTTCCGACCATTAATTGAGTTAGATGGTAGCCTGTTGCGTATTTGGAGACCGAGGCCCCGGTCCAAAGCAAGGTGCCATCCATGAGGGCGACTTCCAGATTCAGGACATAATCCTTGGTGGTCCCGTATTTGAACGCATGCGGCCCCCCAGCTGATTCAGCCAAGTTCCCTCCGATGGTGCAGGTGCCCCGGGAGGATGGATCAGGGGGGTAATATAAACCGTGTTCTCGAACGGCCTCCTGCATCACCTGGGTGATGACCCCTGGTTCGACCGTCACCTGTAGGTTATCGGTATCGATTTGAAGAATCCGATTCAGGCGCGCTGTGCTCAAGACCAAGCCTCCCTGGACCGGTAATGCGCCGCCGCTGAGACCGGTACCCCCGCCTCGGCAGGTCACCGGAACCCCGTGTCGCTGGCAACAACCCAGCACCGCGGCCACCGCTGGGGCGTTGTCTGGAAAGACCACCACCTCCGGCACAAAGACCCATTCTTCGGTCTCATCCCGTCCGTAGGACTCGGTTTGGGTCGTGAGAATCTGATCCAGGGAAAGTAAACCTTGGATTTCCTCCAAAAAAGCGGCTGTAATTGCCATGGGCCAAAAATATTGATTTAATTTTGCGGTTCTTCCAGCAACCAGAAAATTAGACGTTCCAAAAATGGCCGAGATAATACGCATGCCCAAAATGAGCGATACCATGACCGAAGGGGTCGTTGTCGCTTGGCACAAGAAAGTAGGTGACACCGTCAAGGTCGGGGATATCCTGGCCGAAGTCGAAACCGACAAGGCCACCATGGAGTTGGAGAACTATGTCAAAGGAACCCTCCTGCACATTGGGGTTGAGCAAGGCCACGCGGTACCAGTCGATGCCTTGATCGCCATTGTGGGTAAAGAAGGTGAAGATGTAGCGGCCTTGTTGAACGCAGGAGCGCCAGCGCCTGCAGGATCCTCGGACTCTCCACTGGAACAGGCCGTGGCCCCAGCCGCTCAGGCTTCGGCTCCGGCCCAGGCTCTAGCCCAGGCTCCGGTTGAAGCCTTGTCCCCTGCAGATCAGCAGCGGATCAAGGCCAGTCCTTTGGCCCGAAAATTAGCCGCAGAACAAGGCCTGGACCTGCGCCGTATTCAGGGTAGCGGTGACAACGGTCGAATTGTTCGCCGGGACCTCCAGGGTCAAGCCGCCGCGACGGCCCCTGCAGCTGCCGAAGCGATGGCAACCCCCGATCTGAGCGCTTGGCTCAACCGACCTGCCGGACAGGGCGAGTCTTTCACCGACCAACCACTCAGCCAAATGCGCAAGACCATCGCGCGCCGGCTCACCGAATCCAAAAACGCAGCCCCGCATTTTTACTTGACCATGGAAATTGACATGGACCAGGCGGTGGAAGCCAGGCAGCGACTGAACCAAAACGCGCCGGTCAAGATTTCAATCAACGATTTGGTCATTAAAGCCGCAGCCATGGCCTTGCGCCAGCATCCCGCGGTTAACTCTTCCTGGCTGGGGGATCGCATCCGACAGAATCACCATATCCATGTAGGCGTTGCAATGGCCTTGCCCGAAGGCCTGGTTGTACCCGTTCTTCGTTTTGCCGACCAAAAAAACTTGGTTCAAATCGCAACCCAAACCAAAGAATACGCCGGCAAGGCCAAAGAAAAGAAGCTTCAACCCCAGGATTGGGAAGGTAACACTTTCACGATCAGTAATTTGGGAATGTTTGGAATCGAGGCCTTTACCGCCATCATCAATCCCCCCGATGCCTGCATTCTGGCCGTAGGGGCCGTCCGCGAATGCCCCGTGGTTCGGAATGGACAATTGAGCGTTGGTCAACGCATGACCGTGACTCTCAGCTGCGACCACCGCGTGGTGGATGGTGCCACCGGAGCCGCTTTCCTTCAGAGCTTGTCTCTGATGTTACGGGATCCGGTTTCGATGTTGTTGTAAAGACCTTACCGGGATTTTTTGGGTTTGTTAACCCGTTTTCCTCCAAGGGTTTGGAGGATATCGCCGTAGGTCGGTTGGTCGAAGATCGTTTCTAGGAAGATTCCTTGCTTGTCAAAGACATAAACCGAGGGAACATGCATATCCCCAAAGGCTTGGTAAAAGACTCCTTCTCGATCGGCCGCTAACCATACATCCTTGCGGTTCTCCAATCCAAATTCACGCATAAACTCCCAAGCTGCATCTTCATCAAAGCGTGTCACCCACAACCAGGCGACTTTGGCTGGCTTTCCACCCACCTTGTAAACGAGGCGATCGGAACGCTTGCCAACAGCGTCCGCAAGGGAACGGCAATGGGAACAATCCGGATTGAAATAAGATACCACCAAGGCCCGGTCGCGGAACTGATGTCGGGTGACCACTCCACTCCGGCCAATCAACGGAAATTCAAAAACCGGAACCTTTTTAAGTAAATCCGGGTGATCCGATTCGCGATCGGACCAAAGCCACCAACCCAGCAACAAGGCCAACAGAAGGGATCCGCTGAGCAGAAGCCACCGAACCGCTTGGTTAATTTCCATCTTGTGTTATAGGACTAAGGGGCTTTGACATAGCCCCAAAATTACAGCCCAAGGACCTATCTTTGGAAGCTTTATGCCAAATCCCCTGCCTAGACGCACCTTTGCCATTGTATCGCATCCCGATGCCGGCAAAACCACCCTGACCGAGAAGTTCCTGCTCTTTGGGGGTGCCATTCAAACGGCAGGGGCCGTCAAATCCAACAAGATTCGCAAAACGGCCACCTCCGATTTTATGGAAATCGAGAAACAACGGGGGATATCGGTTTCTACATCGGTGATGGGCTTTGAATACGGGGGATGCCGGGTCAATATTTTGGATACCCCCGGGCACAAAGATTTTGCCGAAGACACCTACCGAACCCTGACCGCCGTGGACTCCGTTATTCTTGTTGTGGATGCGGCGAAAGGGGTCGAAGAGCAAACCGAAAATCTGATGCGGGTTTGTCGAATGCGGGCCACCCCCGTTTTGGTCCTCATCAACAAAATGGACCGAGAAGGCCAGGACCCCTGGGATCTGCTGGATGAACTCGAGGCCAAGCTAGGGTTGCATCCCTGCCCTCTCACTTGGCCGATTGGTCAGGGCGATCGTTTCAAAGGCGTTTACAACCGTGCCAAAGGAGAATTGGATTTGTTCTCGGCTTCCAAAACCACCATTGCCTCCGATGTGCGGCATTTTGATGGAGCCGATGACCCCGAATTGGACCAAGTTCTGGGGGCCTTGGCTCCCAAACTGCGGGAAGATCTGGAATTACTGGATGTTTATGGCTCTTTTGACCGGAAAACCTACCTGGCCGCTGAGCAGGCTCCGGTGTTTTTTGGCAGCGCCTTGAACAATTTTGGCATCAAAGAATTGCTGGACACGTTTGTGAAAATTGCGCCGGAGCCGGGTCCCCGCTTGACCCAGGCGGGCCTCATCACCACCCAGCACCCCAAGCTTACGGGATTTGTTTTCAAAATACACGCCAACCTCGATCCCAATCACCGGGACCGAATTGCATTTATGCGCATCTGCTCCGGCAAGTTTGAGCGTAACAAATTTTATCATCACGTTCGCCTGTCCAAAAAACTTCGCTTTGCCGCGCCGCTTTTGTTTCAAGCCAGCGATCGCAATACCGTGGACGAAGCCTGGCCCGGCGATGTGGTGGGCCTTTACGATACCGGAAATTTCAAAATCGGTGACAGCCTGACCGAAGGCGAGAAATTGTATTTCAAAGGCATCCCCGCCTTTTCACCTGAATTATTCCGCAGGGTCGAAAATCTGGACCCTTTCAAAGCCAAACAATTCGACAAAGGCCTACGCCAATTAACCGACGAAGGCGTTGCTCAACTCTTTGTGCAGCAGCCCGGTAACCGCAAAATTATCGGCACCGTTGGGGAATTGCAATTTGATGTTATTCAATTCCGGATGCTCCACGAATACGGTGCCAAGGTTCGCTACCAAGCGCTGCCCTACCTCAAAGCATGTTGGATCCACGCGGCTGATTCGGAGCAAATCGACTCGTTTTTTCAGTACCGACGAGAACACCATGCCTACGATAAAGATGGGAATTCGGTGTACCTGGCGGATTCCGAATGGATGTTGCAGCGCCTTCAATCCGAAAACCCTAGATTGGAGTTCAGGTTCTCGGCCGAGGTGATGGTGCAGGACGGGGAAGACAACCCCAACGGGGACGAAGGATAAAACCCCTTCAAGCACCCTTCAGGTCCCGCCGAGGAAAACCCTAAGGCGGGTGGTTTGAGCCATTCCACGAAGACGACGAAGGGCCCTTTCCCGGATTTGACGAATTCGTTCCCTGGATAATTGAAAACGGTTGGATAATTCGTCCGTTTCCAGCTGGGGCCGACCCCCTATTCCGAAGGAAAACCGAAGAATTTCAGCTTCGCGATTCGAAAGTCCTCCCAAGACATCGTCCACATCCTGGGCCAGGGATTCCCTTTCCAAAACCCAGCCGGGTTGATGATGCCGGTTCATATCCTCCAATCGTTCCGACCAGGTTGATTCATCGTCCCCGTTGCCTGAGGGCGCATCTTGAGAGGTGGGACGCAGGGACCATGCCAAATGAGCATCCACCTCCTCGGGGCTCAGGCCCAGTTGTTCGGCCAATTCAACCGAATGGACCTCGCGTCCCCATTCCTGCTCCAAGCGACCCGCCAACCGTTTGATTTGAACAATGCGGTTCATCCGACTGGTGGGCAATCGCACGGTCCGACCTTGATCGGCCAGGGTCTGTAGGATGGCTTGGCGAATCCACCAAACAGCATAGGAAATGAACTTAAAGCCTTTGGTTTCATCGTAGCGGTGAACCGCCTTGAGCAAGCCCAAATTGCCCTCGTTAATCAGGTCGTTTAGACTTAGCCCGTGATTCTGGTATTGTTTGGCAACCGATACCACAAAACGAAGATTGGCGGTCACCAATCGCTCGACGGCACATCGATCACCGCTCCGTGCCCTCACCGCCAAGGCCGCTTCTTCCTGTGGGCTGAGCCGGGGTAGGCGGCCAATCTCCAGAAGATAACGCTCCAACGATCGCTGATCGCGAGCGGTGATTTGACGAATGATTTTGAGTTGTCGCACAGACGGCAAATTGATGCCGCAGCGCTAAATTCCCAAAACCGGGAAAACTTAATTCAATAACACAAAATCAAAGGTGAGCCTAGGCGTCCCCTTCGGTGCCATCCTGTTGCTCAGCACGGGACTCACCGCCTTCAGGACGGGGTCCGCGCTCCGGGCGGGGTCCACGGTCAGGGCGAGGTCCACGGTCAGGGCGGGGTCCACGCTCCGGCATTCCCTCCGGACGAGGCAGCAAGGCCTTGGCCGATAGGCGGAACTTACCGGTCTTGGGATCAACCTCTACCAACTTGACTTGGATTTCTTGTCCTTCGGTAAAGACACCGTCCATGGTTTCGATGCGCTCCCAACGGATTTCAGAAATGTGCAAAAGGCCATCCTTGCCGGGCATGAACTCAACAAATGCGCCAAAAGGCATAATCGACTTGACTTTGCCCGAGTAAACAGCCCCCATTTCTGGCTTGGCTGCAATACCACGAATACGGGCGACGGCTTTGTCCATACCGGCTTTGTCGGCCGTATAAATCTGTACAATGCCCTGTTCGCCTTTTTCCTCAATGCTGATGGTTGAGGCCGTTTCGCGTTGAATTTCTTGAATGATTTTGCCACCGGGCCCGATGATCGCCCCAATAAACTCACGGTCAATCGTGATTTGGGTAATCCTTGGAACATGAGGACGGTAGTCCTCGCGCGGTTGAGATAAGGCCTTGTTCATTTCGCCCAGGATGTGGGCGCGGCCGGCCGATGCTTGGGTCAAGGCCTTCAAGAGTACCTCGTAGGGCAGACCATCAATCTTGATATCCATCTGACAAGCGGTGATGCCTTTGGATGTACCGGTCAGTTTAAAGTCCATATCGCCTAGATGATCTTCATCACCTAGAATATCCGACAATACCTTGAAGCGATCCCCGTCGGTGATTAGGCCCATGGCAATCCCGGAGACAGGGCCTTTGATTTGGATACCGGCATCCATCAGGGCCAAGGTCCCTGCACATACGGTGGCCATCGAAGAGGAACCGTTGGATTCCAAGATGTCCGATACAATCCGAATGGTGTAAGGGCATTCTTCCTGAGGCGGCAAAACCTGCTTGAGAGCCCGCATCGCCAAGTTTCCGTGACCCACTTCGCGACGACCCGGTCCCCGGTTGGGGCGGGTTTCACCGGTCGAAAAAGAAGGGAAATTGTAATGAAGAAGGAAATTGTTATAGCCTGAAATAACCGCACCATCAATCATTTGCTCATCCTCTTTGGAGCCCAGCGTCACCGAAGTCAGGGATTGGGTTTCACCCCGCGTAAAGAGGGCCGAACCATGGGTGGCGGGAAGAAACCCAGCCTCACACCAAATCGGACGGACCTCGTCCAAACGACGACCGTCCAGACGACGCTCTTCGTCCAAAATCATATTGCGCATGGCGCTGTACTCCACATCATGGAAATACTTCTTGACCAAAAACTTATCGACTTCGGCTCCTTCGCCTAGGGAGGCAATAAAGTCTTCGAGGACCTGGCGGAAACCGGCTGAACGCTCGTGCTTGGGCGCTCCTGATTTGGCTACATTGTATACTTTGTCGTAACAAAAAGATTCAACGGCATGACGAAGCTTGTCATCCGAGCGCTCATGCAAATAGGCTCTAGGTGTGGCTCCGACAGCGGCGCGCAACTCAAGCTGGACCCTGCATTGATCTTTGATGGCATTGTGAGCCACCAAAATGGCTTGAGCCAGGTCTTGTTCCGAACATTCTTTGGCTTCGCCTTCCACCATCATCACATTCTCCAGGGTAGCGGCCACCATCAAATCCATATCGGCCATTTCAAGCGCGCTGCGAGAAGGGTTGATGACAAATTCCCCGTCAATACGGGCCACCCTCACTTCGGAAATAGGACCGTTGAAAGGGACGTTGGACACCGCAAGGGCTGCAGAGGCGGCCAAGCCAGCCAAGGCATCGGGTAGAATCTCGGCGTCTGAACTAAACAGGGTTACCTGAACCTGGGTGTCGGCATGGTAATCCTCCGGAAACAAAGGACGGAGGGCCCGGTCGATCAATCGGCTAATCAAGACTTCGTAGTCCGATAAACGTCCTTCGCGTCGCTGAAAACTGCCCGGGATTTTGCCTGTAGAGGCAAATTTTTCTTGGTAATCCACCGTGAGGGGCATAAAGTCGCCGTCCTCTTTGGCTTCTTTGGCAGAAACGACCGTGGCCAAAAGCCGGGTATCCCCCATGCTAACAAGGACAGCGCCGTCGGCTTGACGGGCCATGAGTCCGGTTTCGATGGTAATGACCCGACCGTCGGGTAGGTGAATGGATTTAAGAGTGGATTGTGGTTTCATAAATTTGGGTAAACGGGGTTGAATAAAGGGCAGACGTCATCATCGGATGAGGTTTACCGTAAGGAGATGGTATGCACACCGAACCATGCATGCTTAGGGACCCTTGAGGGTCGAAGATCCGGTGAACGCAAAAAGGCGGCCCCTGGGGAACCGCCTTTGAAATTACCTGCGAAGACCGAGTTTCTCGATCACCGCCCTGTAACGAGCGATGTCAATTTGCTTCAGGTAATTGAGTAAATCCCGGCGCTTTCCGACCATTTTGATGAGGGAAAGCTGGGTGGAATAGTCCTTTTTGTTTTTCTTGAGGTGCTCGGTCAGGTGAGCAATACGGAAGGAAAACTGGGCAATCTGGCTTTCTGCCGTGCCTGAATCCTGGGCGTTGTGGCCGAATTGGGTGTAGAGTTCGGCTCTTTTGGTTTTGTCTAGATACATTTTCCGCTTATTTGGGGCCGCTGTTGGTTTTAAAATTTAGAATCGCAAAGATACGGCTTTGAGGGCCAATTTCCAAGTTTTGTTGTCAGAGGCTAGGGGCGCAGATGCGACAAAAGCCGGGCCAAGGTCTCCTTCAGGGTATGTCGCGGAACGATCAAGTCCAAGAATCCACTCTCAAGCACCGATTCGGCGCTTTGGAAACCTGGAGGCAAATCCTTCTTGATGGTTTCGCGAATCACGCGGGGTCCGGCAAAACCAATCAAGGCGCCGGGTTCGGCCAAATTCAAATCGCCCAACATCGCAAACGATGCGGTGACCCCTCCGGTGGTAGGATCGGTCATGAGGGAGATGTAGGGAATCCCCTCCCTATCGGCCAGGGATAGTTTGGCCGATGTTTTGGCCATTTGCATCAAAGAAAAAGCGGCCTCCATCATACGGGCGCCCCCGGATCTGGAAATCACCAATACCGGACAACGCAGGGCGCGGGCCTTGTCCACAGCCCGGGCAATTTTCTCCCCCATCACCGTTCCCATCGACCCGCCAATAAAATCAAAATCCATGCAGGCCACCACCAAGGGAAATCCGTTCAGGTTACCAACGGCGGACCGCAAGGCATCTCGGAGCCCCGTCTTGGCACGGGCATCCCGAAGGCGATCGCCGTAGTCCTTGGTATCCTTGAAGTTAAGAGGATTCAGTGAAATTAAATCTGCATCCAATTCCTCGTAAATTCCTTGATCAAAAAGGATACCGAAATAACCTTCGGACCCCAAGCGATGGTGGTAATCGCATTTGGGACATACCGAAAGATTTTCGTGCAAATCTTTGGTTAAAACCGAAGCCTTGCAGGAGGGGCATTTGAACCACAATCCATCGGGCGCTTCGCGCTTCTCGTCGGTTGCCGTGGTCACCCCGGCGGTAGAACGTTTGAACCAAGCCATGCTTTAGGCGAAATCGATGCTGGAATCCAGGTAAACGTCTTGGACCTTGTTCAACAAGTCAACCCCCTCGGCCATCGGTCTTTGAAAGGCTTTACGGCCCAAAATCAAACCTGAACCGCCGGCTCGTTTGTTGATAACGGCCGTGGCAACGGCTTCGGTCAAGTCGTCGGCTCCTTTGGATTCACCACCGGAATTAATCAAACCGGCTCGTCCCATGTAGCCGTTGGCTACTTGGTAACGACACAAATCAATGGGGTGATCGGTGGTCAATTGATCGTAAACCAAACGATGGGTTTTGCCATGTTTGGTGGCCAGGTATCCCCCGTTGTTGGTGGGGAGTTTTTGTTTGATGATATCGGCCTGGATGGTAACACCCAGGTGGTTGGCCTGCGAGCTCAGGTCGGTCGAGGTATGATAATCGATGCCGTCCACCTTGAAACCAGGGTTGCGGAGGTAGCACCACAAAATGGTGGCCATGCCCAGGGAATGAGCCTCTTCAAAGGCCTCGGCCACTTCGACCAATTGACGACGGGACCCTTCGGAACCAAAATAAATCGTCGCACCAACGGCCACGGCACCCATTTCCCAGGCTTCGCGAACCGAGCCGAACATGATTTGATCGTACTCGTTGGGGTAGGATAAAAATTCGTTGTGGTTGATTTTGACGATGAAAGGGATTTTGTGAGCGTAACGACGGGCCACCGAACCCAAGACTCCAAAGGTGGACGCTACGGCATTGCAACCCGATTCTAGGGCCAATCGAACGATGTTTTCGGAATCGAAATAGCGGGGATTGGGAGCAAACGAAGCGCCGGCTGAATGCTCAATTCCTTGGTCAACAGGTAGAATGGACAAAAATCCTGTTCCTGCCAGCCGACCATGCCCGTACAGGGTTTGAAGGCTGCGCATCACTTGAATGGAACGATTGGAAGGAGTCCATACCCGGTCCACAAAATCAGGGCCGGGAAGATGCAAATCGGCAGCGGCGATGGTCGAAGAGCGGTGGGCCAGGAGATAGTCAGCCTGGGAACCCAGAATTTGAGCAGTCTGTGACATGGATACGTTCAGGGGATTGGTGAATGGGCGAAGATAAGACCAAGTTGACGGGGAGCAGGCCCTAAATTTGACGCATGCACCATCATCCTACCCTGGTACGGGTCCACGATTCGGCCCTCATGGAACCTATTTTCAGCCTGCGATCCCGGGTTTTTGTGGAAGAACAAAAGGTAGATCCGCTACTGGAATTTGATGAATTTGAGGAACTTGCCCAACATTGGGCGGCCTTGGTCGATGGAAAGGTTGTGGCCTGCGCACGGTATAGGCGGACACCCCTTGGTTACAAAATCGAACGGATGGCGGTCGAATCCACGCATCGACAGCAGGGCCTGGGCAGGGCCTTGCTACAAGCTGTTTTGGAAGAATTAATACCCATGGCCGAGCGTGATCGCTGCCCTATTTATCTGCATGCCCAGGTTCAGGCCCTTCCCTTTTATACCCAACTTGGGTTTGTGACCGATGGCGATGAATTCGAAGAAGCGGATATCGCCCATTATCGTTGCCTGTACCAAGCGCGTTGATAAACGTTTAGAAACGATTTCAGGGGGTCCCTGCTCACAATTTGCCGTCCATGGCACAGTGGACGAACGATTACCTGGCGGGTCGCACGGTGCGCTTATCGACGGCTTTGTTGATGGGTGTTTGGGTGGGGTCTTGGGGCTTCCCCGCACCTTGGTCAACCCTGGGCCTCATCGCGCAATCTCTTTGCCTCCTGGCTTTATGGCTATTGGGCCCCAGCAATCTAGCCCTGGCCTATCGTTGGCGAAAAATACACGGGGCTTTGGCTTGGCTAGGATTGGCCTTTCTGGTGGCCGGTCAACAAGGGGCGGCACCCCCCATTTTGACCACCGAATCAACCCTAATACCTCCAGCGCAGTCTTGTGTTCAGGGCGGCTTGCTATTGGTGAGGGTCTACCGCAGGGAATCCGCCAACCGATACCGAGCCAAAATTGAATATGCCCTGGATGCACCCTCCCCGTTAACGAGTGTCCGCCTGGAACCTCGCCGTTCCAATGTCCTCTTGGTCTTTTCTAAAAGCGCTGATGCACGGAATTCCATGGCAGCCTGCTCTGTAGGGGACTTGTGGCTGGTGGAGCAAGGCCGTGCCGGCACCATTCCCGGACCCCGCCGGCCAGGAGATCCGGATTTGAGATCCTATTACCATAGCCAGGGCATCGAAACTCAAATTCAAGTTCCCCATCCAGTCCTGGCCCGTGCTTGGGACGAGCCCCCTGCTTGGCTACCGCAGGCGCCGGCGGACCCTTGGGACCGAATGGCCCTTCTGTTTGGAGGATTCCAAGAAAACTTAGCCCATCTCATGGCGAAGCGAATGAGGGACCCCATGAGTCGGGGTTTATCCCAGGCCCTGCTTTTGGGGTGGAAAGCCGGTTTGGACCGAGGCACGAAGCTCGCCTTTCAGCAATCCGGCACTGTTCACCTATTGGCGGTGTCTGGTATGCATGTTTTGATGATCCATGGCTGGGTGCTCCTGTTGTTGGGCGGGGTCTATCGTCTAATCTGCCGACTTGGAATCATCAGGGCGCCCCCTCCTTGGGTACGGCTTTGGGGGACCTCGTTGCCGGTCCTGGGATACTGTTTACTCACCGGAGGCGCCTCCTCAGCATGGAGAGCGGGACTGGTTTTGACTTGGATGGAGGGAGCTCGAGCGATGGCCGGATCCCATAACGGGGGGCTCGCTCTCTTTCAAGCCGCCGCCTGCATGCTGGCC
Source organism: uncultured Bacteroidota bacterium (assembly GCA_903856555.1). Taxonomy (GTDB): domain Bacteria; phylum Bacteroidota; class Bacteroidia; order UBA7662; family UBA7662; genus SYHX01. The sequence continues at coordinate 10,043 of CAIOCC010000027.1, read as the reverse complement.
TTCGACCCTACCTGCTGGCAGGATCCGGGTTTCGTTTTGAGTTTTGGAGCGGTCTCCGGCCTCCTGTGGCTTTACCGTCCTTTGGCGGCTCTTTGGAGCCCATTCCTAAGCAAAGGCCTACCCAGAACGATGTTTTTGAGTTCATTATTAACAATTTGCGCTCAATTGGTTACGACTCCTATAACGCTTTATTACTTTAAGCAATTCCCGCTCTACTTTTTGCCGGCCAACCTAGTGGTGGTCCCCCTATCGGGCCCGCTTTTGGCCCTGGCCCTGGTTTGGACCGCCCTGGGGGATCTACCATTCCTGGGATCGATCGTTCAAGCCCTCGGAACCCTGCTTTTTGGGTTAACCCATGGTGTTACAGGTTTTATTTCACGTTTGCCTGGGGCTGTCATGCATTTTCCGGGTTTTGAGGCAGTGGATATGGCATGGTTCATGAGCCTTGTCCTTGCGTTTATGTTCTTGGCCAACCTGGGCAGGCCCTGGAGGCCCCAGGGATGGCTATGGTGGCTCCTTCTACCCGTTCTGGGATGGCAGGTATCCTACCAAGTGCGCCTCTTCAAAGACAAGTCCCAGCAAACATGGACTTATCAGGCCCCCGGCAAAGCAGGGGGCCATCGCAGCAACCCATCCACGCAGGTTTTGGCTTGGATTCATCGAAGTCCGGTGATTTTCCAGGCCGGCCTATTGGAAACTTGGCGCTGGGAACCCCTCACAAATCGGCCGGCTCACCGAACCCTCCTCGCTTGCGGGCCTGTTCAATTAAAACTCGATGAACGGGTGGAGCTCCTCGTTTTGCACCAAGGCGCCAAAGCCTCGTGGACCGAAGCCCTATCACCTGGAGTGGTGATTTTAAGCGGTTTTCATCCGGAAAACCAACGCATTGAATTGTTACAGCAATGCATGAGAGAGGGCGTTTGCTGGGTTGATTTGTGCGTAGTCCGCCTGCCCAGGCCCTAGATTTGTGCCTATGATCGAATACCAAATTCAAAACAGGGTGGCGACCATCACGCTGAACCGTCCCGACAAAAAAAACGCCTTGAATCCTGCCATGGTTCAGGCCTTGGACCAGGCGGTCAGCGATGCGATGGAGAACGATGAAATCCGTGCCTTGGTTCTGGCAGCGCGCGGCGATGTATTTAGTGCGGGTGCTGATTTGGAATCGCTGCAGGCCATGCAATCCTGGACCGAAGCAGAGCAGCGCCACGACTCCCAGCGCCTGGCCAACCTCTACCAACGACTTTACAGCGGCCCCAAGCCCGTGATTGCCAGGGTTCAGGGACATGCCCTGGCCGGTGGTTGTGGCTTGGTATCGGTATGCGACTGGGTCTTTGCTGTACCGGAAGCGCGATTTGCCTACACCGAAGCGGCCATTGGCTTTGTACCGGCGATGGTTTCCGTTTTTCTCTGCCGCAAAATGGGCGAAGGCCATGCCCGGCCATTGCTCCTCAATGCAGCGCGCATTACGGCCGCCCAGGCCTTGGACTACGGCTTGGTCTATCGCCTGGTGGAAAGGGATGCCTTGGAGGCCAGCGTGGATGAATTTGTTCAACAATTAATTCAGTTAAACTCAGGTAACTCATTGGCATTAACGAAGAAATTGCTTGCTCAAAATGCCGGAAAAACCCTGGAGCAAGCGATGGAACAGGCCATCGATACCAATGTGGAAGCCCGCCAAAGCGAGCCCTGTCGTCAAGGTGTTGCCGCCTTTTTGAACAAGGAGTCCTTGCGCTGGTAAACAATTATCTTTGCGGCTCTTTAGACATTGTCTAAACAAAAGCTTTCACCACCTTGTTAACCCCCTATGGCCAACGATAACCATCCGGACGATGCTTTGCTCACCCGTTGGGCCGAGGACGACTATGCTTTTGGTTTTGTTAGCAACATCGAACAGGACATCGACCCCAAAGGTCTGAACGCCGATGTGGTTCGCCTGATTTCCTCCCGCAAGGAGGAACCGGAATGGTTGCTGGAATGGAGGCTAAAAGCTTTTGAATATTGGCAAAAATTACCGACCCCCCGCTGGGCCCATTTGGAAATCCCCCCCATCGACTTCCAGGATATTTCGTATTATGCCGCTCCCAAAGCCAGCAAAAAACTGGAATCCCTGGATGAATTGGATCCTGAAATCAAAGCAACCTACGACAAACTGGGCATTCCACTCGAAGAACAATTGATCTTGGCCGGAGTGGCGGTGGATGCTGTTTTGGACTCGGTATCGGTCGCAACCACCTACAAAGCCCGTTTGGCCGAACAAGGAATTATTTTTTGCTCCTTTAGCGAGGCTGTCAAAACCCATCCGGATTTGGTTCGAAAATCTTTGGGCAAAGTGGTTCCTTACACTGATAATTATTACGCAGCCCTTAATTCAGCGGTTTTTTCGGACGGGTCCTTTGTGTACATCCCACGCGGTGTACGTTGCCCCATGGAACTGAGCACCTATTTTCGGATCAACGCAGCGGGCACCGGGCAGTTTGAGCGCACGCTGATTGTGGCCGAAGAAGGCGCTTATGTTTCCTATTTGGAAGGATGTACCGCCCCCAAAAGGGACGAGAACCAATTGCATGCCGCGGTGGTCGAATTGGTTGCCATGGACGATGCCGAAATCCGCTATGCCACCGTGCAGAACTGGTACCCCGGGGATGCCCAAGGGGTGGGTGGTATTTACAATTTTGTTACCAAGCGGGGTCTTTGCAAAGGACGCCGATCCAAAATTTCCTGGACCCAGGTCGAAACGGGTTCGGCCATCACTTGGAAATACCCCAGCGTGGTCCTTCAGGGGGATGACAGTACCGGAGAATTTTACTCGGTTGCCCTGGCCGCCCGGGCCCAGCAAGCCGATACCGGAACCAAAATGATTCATATAGGCCGCAACACCACAAGCCGCATTGTTAGTAAAGGCATCAGTGCGGGTCGCGGCCAAAACACCTACCGCGGTTTGGTCAAGGTCCGTGAAGGCGCGGTCAATGCCCGTAATTATTCCCAATGCGATTCCCTGCTCATGGGCGATCGTTGCGGCGCTCATACCTACCCCTACTTTGAAATCAACTGCCCGGATGCCCAGGTAGAACACGAGGCGACCACCTCCAAGATCGAGGAGGACCTCTTGTACTACTGCCAACAACGAGGTCTCCCCACCGAAGAAGCCATTGCCCTCATCGTCAACGGTTATGCCAAGGAGGTTTTGGATAAACTGCCCATGGAATTTGCTGTTGAAGCGAGAAAACTACTGGCCATATCCCTCGAGGGTAGCGTCGGATAAATCCCATCCCCCCCACACGGCATGACAACCAACCCCACTCCTTTGCTTCAAATCAAAAACCTCTTTGCTTCCATTCAGGGACGCCTCATTTTGCAGGGCCTCAATCTGGAAATACCTGCCGGAGAAGTGCATGCCATAATGGGACCCAACGGTTCAGGAAAATCAACGCTATCCCATGTTTTGGCCGGTCGGCCCGGGTACGATATCCAAGGAGAAGTTTACTTGGATGGGCAGGATTTGCTAGCCTTGGAGCCCGAAGAGCGAGCCTGGCTGGGCGTTTTTTTGGCCTTTCAGTACCCCGTTGAAATTCCAGGGGTCAGCAACACCAATTTTATGCGCTCGGCGGTCAACAAGGTGCGGAGCATGCGGGGCTTGGACCCGCTGGAAGCTGGAGATTTTTTGAAACTGATGCGCCAAAAAGCGGCTCTGGTTCAATTGGATGCCTCGTATCTGTCTCGTCCGGTCAATCTGGGATTCTCGGGCGGCGAAAAAAAACGCAACGAAATTTTTCAATTGGCGATGCTGGAACCCCGTTTGGCGATTCTGGATGAAACCGATTCCGGCTTGGATATCGATGCTCTCCGGGTCGTGGCCGAAGGGGTGAACAGTTTGCGTAACGACCAAAATAGTTTTTTGGTTATCACCCATTACCAGCGCCTGCTGGACTATATCCGACCCGATTATGTCCACGTTCTCATGGACGGCCGTATCGTTCGTAGCGGGGATTATACCTTGGCCTTGGAGCTGGAAGCCAAAGGCTACGATTGGTTGCGCAACGAAGTGAATGCCAACGCATGAGCCGGGAATCCAACGAATCAAATTACGCTCAGTTTATCCTCAACGGCGGTTGGCCGGGATCGGACGTAGAGGCTTGGAAGTACACGGATTTGAAGACCTGGTTAGGGCCTGCGGAAGGTTTAGCCCAAGAAATCTCCAAAACGACCACCCCTCCCACCACCGGGTATTCCTGGCCCTCGGACTTGAAGCCCTTGACCGGACCCATCTTGGATCTGTTGGGTTCAGACCCCTTGGGTGCGGCTTCATGGTCCCTGCACCGAGATGGACTGGACCTGGAATTACCAGCGGGCTGTCAACCATCGGAGCCCTTGGTGCTCTCGTGTTTGGAGAGACCAACGCTAGGCCTGCACGGCTTTAATCACCGACTGCGTTTGGGCGCTGGGTCCAAGCTGAGGGTCCTGCAAGAGATCGCCCCACCCCAAAGCGGCCCTATCGAAGCAAACCATTTACCCTTGCCTCTGGCTTACTTGCTGACCCTGCAAGTGGAATTGGGCGCGGGTGCAGAATTGGAATTAATCCGCTGGATCCGTTCCGAAACCTCCACCGGCATCCTTTGTCAAACCGATGCGGTTCAGGCCGAGGGGAGCAAACTTCATGTCTACACCGTTGCCCACGGTAGCGGACTCATTCGTAACAATATCCACGTTCAACAACAGGGCGACGATGCTTACACCGCCCTCTACGGCCTGACCCTGGCAACCGCCGGAGGACATGCCGACCAATACAGTCGAATCCAACATGCAGCCCTGCGCGGCCAAAGCCATCAGCACTACAAAGCCGTAGCCGCCCCTTCTTCTTCCACGGTTTTTAACGGTGTCCTGCGTGTTGAGCAAGATGCCCAAGAAACCAACGCCTTCCAAAAAAGCAGCAACCTCATGCTGGATCAACCTGGTTCCGGGATTCCCAGCGGCAAGGTCCATGCCAAGCCTGAATTGCAAATCTTGGCGGACAATGTCCGTTGTTCCCACGGAGCCACCATGGGGCGATTGCAAGAGGATGCCGTATTTTACCTTCGAAGCCGGGGGATTCCCCAAGACGAAGCGCGACGGATTCTGACCCTGGCCTTTGCCCTGGAAATTGTGGACCTGGTTCCGGACGAAGTCTTACGGCAACAGATGCAAAACACTCTGGAGGCGCTGCCCTCCTTTTGAAGCCATGCAAACTTCCGATCCGCTGTTGATCGAACAACATATCCGAAAGGACTTCCCGTCGCTGGAACTGCAGGTGCACGGGCGTCCGCTGGTCTACCTGGATAACGCCGCCAGCACCTTCAAGCCCCTGCCCGTATTGGACGCCGAGCGTTCTTTTTATATCGAAAAATACGCCAACGTCCACCGGGGGGTCCACCACCTCAGCCAGGAAGCGACCCGTTGTTACGAAGAGGCCCGCGCCAAGGTGGCGGCTTTTTTGGGGGCCCCCGAATCCGATAACATCGTATTTACCAAAGGCTGCACCGAAGCGATTAACCTGGTTGCCCAGTCCTGGGGGCGTCGTCTGGAACCCGGTGATGAGGTCTTGGTGACCGCCATGGAACACCACGCCAATTTGGTGCCTTGGCAAATGATATGTGCCCAGCAAGGGGCGATTCTACGCATCGTACCGATCGACGAAAGAGGTCAAACGGATCTTGAAGCCTTGGAATCCATGCTGAATCCCCGCTCCAAGATGCTGGCTTTTTGTTCCATCAGCAATGTTCTGGGCAGCCACAATCCGGTTCAAACCATGATTCGCATGGCCAAAGCCGTTGGTTGCACCGTCTTGGTCGATGCCGCCCAAGCGGTGGCCCACGGCCCCATCCGTGTTACGGAACTTGATGTTGACTTTTTGTGTTTTTCGGCGCATAAAATGTACGGCCCCACCGGTATCGGCATTCTTTACGGCCGTCGTGAACTCCTCCACAGCATGCCTCCCTGGCAAGGGGGCGGGGACATGATTCGCGAAGTGGACTATCAAGTGACCAGCTACGCCGAACCACCTTTGCGATTTGAGGCAGGAACGCCCCCCATTGCCCAGGCGATTGGCTTGGGTGCGGCTGTTGATTACCTCCAATCATGGGGGTGGGAAATCATTATGGACCGAGAAAGGGCTCTTTACCAGCACCTTCAGGATGTCTTGGATTCCATTCCGGACCTGCGCAAAATTGGAGAAGCCACGGATCGCAGTTCAGCGCAAAGTTTTTTGTTAGGCCAGGCCCACCCTTACGATGTGGGTTTGCTTCTGGATAGCATGGGAATTGCCGTCCGAACCGGTCATCACTGCGCCCAACCCCTGATGAAACGATGGAACCTACCCGGTACGGTTCGGGCCTCGGTTTGCTTTTATAACACCTTCAACGAATTGGATTACCTGGGGCAATCCCTGCTCAAAACCCAACGCATGCTCGGCCATGGATAAAAACCAATCGTCAGCCCTCCCGGAGCCCCCCCCATCGCCGGCTCTGTTGCAAGAACAACTCGCAGCGGACTTCGCCTTGCTCGAAAACTGGGAGGATCGGTACCAGTACTTATTGGAATTGGCCAAAGAATGCCCGCCCCTGGACGAGGCCTTCAAGAACGATGCCCTTCTTATCAAAGGCTGTCAATCCAGGGTCTGGTTGCGGGCCACTTCATTGCCCGATGGCCGCCTGGAATTTGCCGCCGATTCGGATGCATTGCTGGTCAAAGGCATCATGACCCTTTTGCTCAAGGTATTTCAGCACCAAAAACCCACCGATATCCTGGGGACCACCTTTGACCTGCACCAAAAAACAGGCCTTCAGCACCACCTCTCCCCCAACCGGGCCAACGGTCTGGCCGGGATGTTGGACCGCATTCGGCAACTTGCCTTGTTGTACCGCCCTGTCGAAGGAACAGCGCCCGAAAAAAGCGTCACCGAATCGCCTGCTTTGCCCGCTACACCAAGCACTGGCCAGGAACCGACCTTTGTCGAAACCCAGGATGCTGTTCTTAACATTATTCGTACCATTTACGACCCCGAAATACCGGTCAATATCTACGATCTGGGGTTAATCTATAACATCGAGGTCCGCAACGGAGGCGTCGTCAAAGTCACCATGACCCTGACATCGCCCTCGTGCCCGGTGGCCGGTACCCTGCCTGGGGAGGTGGCGGATAAGATCCGCGGAGTTCACGGAGTGAGCGAGGTCGATGTTGAATTGACCTTTGACCCACCGTGGTCCCAGGACTTGATGAGCGAAGAAGCCAAGCTGGAATTGGGATTCCTGTAATCGTCCTCGAACCTTGGTTCTTGGAAGGCGGATTGGGAAACGCGGTCCCTTTCGATGCGGTCCCTTCCTATTCTTGACGACGAGCTAGATACAGGGCATAATCAGCCAAAAAAGCCGCGCCCGGCGATGACCCAAAAGGCAGGGAGGCCAGCAAGGCCATGGCCTCATCCAGGAGTTGGTGCTGATAGGTCAGGGCTCCTTCTTCCAATCCCAGTTCATTGTAACATTGAATAACTTGTTGGACTTCGGCGTCGAGATCGGGGCCCTCTTCCCCGCTTTGACCCAACAGGGCGAGGCGTTCAAAGGACTTGGCCAGGGTGGCGCGTTGGTTGTTTTGGGCTCGGCTTTCGGCCATGACCCTCAAAAAACTATGTTTGCAGGCCTTGATATCCCCGGCGACCTGTTTGCCAAAGCGTTCCGGATCACCGTACACATCCAACCAATCATCTTGAACCTGAAAAGCCAAGCCCACCAGGTACCCCACCCGAAACAAGGCGCTGGCTTGGGCGGGCTCGGCACCTCCGACCAGGGCTCCTAATTTGAGGGAAGACCCCAAAAGCACGGCTGTTTTGAGCCCAATCATTTCGCAGTACTCCTCCATTCCAACCGAGGAACGTTTTTGGAAATCCATATCCATTTGCTGACCCTGGCAAACCTGCAAAGCCACCCGGTTGAATTCAGCCAGAAGGCCGGGGAGTAGATCCACCGGTGCTTTCGATAATTGGGCATAGGCTTCGATCAGCAAAGCATCCCCCGAGAGAATGGCCGCATCGATGCCGTAACGCTCGTGCACGGTCGGCTGACCCCGACGCAAGGGTGAACGGTCCATCACATCGTCGTGCAAGAGGGTGAAATTGTGAAAAATCTCTACCGCCAAGGCCTGTGGCAAGGCCAAGTAAGGATCCGAGCCTACCATGCCGCAGGCCGTCAAGCAGAGAACGGGGCGTAGCCGCTTGCCCCCCAATCCCAAAAAGTACTCCATGGGACGATACAGACCCTCGGGTCTGGCTTGGGCCCAACCCATGTTACGAAGGCCTTGTTCAACGGCCTTTTGGTAAAGCCCCGCCGTCTGGGACCAGTTCGGGGAGGGTTGGGAGGAATCTTGCACCATAACAATTTGAAGCTAGGAATAAAAGTACACGTCTTAAATCAACGTCCAATGCCCTCCGGAGCCGGTTCCAGTTCGAGACGCCTCAAACGCAAATCCAATTTGGTAATACGGACGGTCATCCGCTGCCCAGGCCCAATGCGATGATTGCGCCCACTCCCCACCAAAGCCAATTCATCTTCGACAAACGTGTAACGATCGTCATCCAAAGACGACATGGGGACCAAGCCATCGCAGCGATTGTAATCCAGTGTGACCCAAGCGCCTTGATCTCCCACCGACGTAACCGAACCTTCCCAAACCTGGTCCCGCTTGCCGCTGAGCATTTGCAATTGTTTGAAGCGAACCGCCGCTCGCTCTGCGAAGGCAGCGTTGCGTTCTTTTTCGCTATCGTATCGGCAGAGCCTTTCCAAATCCGGTTCAGGGTAAGACCATCCTGCGCCGGATCCGTCCAAATGAGCCAAGAGGCGATGCACCAACAAATCGGGGTAGCGCCTGATGGGGGATGTAAAGTGGGTGTAATGCGAAAAAGCCAGTCCGTAATGGCCTATATTTTGAGTTGTATAAACGGCTTTGGCCATGGAACGAATCGCCAACTGCTGCAGAATAGCTGATTCTGGTTTGCCTTCGGATTCCTGAATCAGGCGGTTGAGGGATGCGGCCACCTGGCTCTTGGAGCGAATCGATAGAGCATACCCAAAAAGGTCGGCCCAGGTCGCCAAACGGGCCAAGCGTTCAGGGTCCGGGTAATCATGGATCCGATATACCGAGGCAGGAATACGGCCCTCTTGGACGGCGTCCCCCAATTTGCGGGCCACCGCTTGATTGGCCAAAAGCATCCACTCTTCAATCAAACCATGGGTGGGGATTTTTTCTTTGATCGCGGCGGCCAAGGGGAATCCCTGTTCGTCCAGGGTGAACCGAATTTCTTCGGTTTCAAATCCAATGGCCCCGCCTTCAAATCGGCGCTTTCGCAAGGCCTCGGCGATGGTGTTCAGGGCCAGCAATTCCTCGTGCATTTCGCCCTGCTTCTGGTCCAAAATCGTCTGCGCTTCGCGGTAGGTAAAACGACGCTGAGAGCGAATGCAGGTGCGGCCAACCCAGGTGTCTTGAATTTGTCCGTTTCGATGGATTTGGAACACCACTGAATAACACAATTTGTCTTCGTTGGGCCTCAACGAGCAGACCAGGTTGGAGAGATGCTCCGGCAGCATGGGCAAAACCTGATGCACCATGTAAACCGAAGTCGCCCTGGAGGAGGCGTCGCGGTCGATGCCTGTCTTGTTCCGAACATAATACGAAACATCGGCAATATGAACCCCGACCTCCCAGAGGTCTGGACCCAGCGGAACCACCGACAAGGCATCATCAAAGTCCTTGGCATCTTCGGGATCGATGGTCAAGGTCGGCACAGCTCGAAAATCCCGGCGGCCGGCCAGGTCTTTGGGCCGTATAACGGAGTCAATTTGAGAGGCTTCCTCCAAGGCATCCGCCCCAAAATGCAAGTCAAAACCAAATTCCACTCCAATGGAGGCCATTTCGGTGCCGTGTTCCCCGGGTTGACCCAACCACTCTTGCCATTGGAGCCTGGGTACGGATCGGTTCTCCGGCCAGTCAATCCAGGTGGCGACGGCTTTGAGTCCCTC
>CAIOCC010000026.1 GCA_903856555.1 uncultured Bacteroidota bacterium | reverse complement strand
TGCACCTAAGGCGATTTGTCTTGGAGCCTCTCAACGAAGTTTGGCCCCGCTGGGTCCACCCGGTTTTGGGTCAAAGGGTCGAAGAATTGCTCATAAACTGCACGGATACCTCGGTCCCCGTCCGGGTGGAGCCTGTCGTCGGCGGAATGGAAACCCTGGCCTAAGCCAGCAGGCATGGCAAAAGGACCCCACCGCAAGTACATCGTTATTGAAGGCAATATCGGGGCCGGAAAAACGACCTTGGCCACTCGGCTTGCCGCCGATTGGGGCATGCCCTTGCTCCTCGAGAAGTTTTTGGACAACCCTTTTTTGCCCCTTTTTTACCAACATCCGGAGCGTTACGCTTTTTCAACCGAAACGGCCTTTTTGGCCGAGCGTTATCGGCAGATGCACGAAGAGATGGAGGCGTTGGATTGGAAGAACCAGGGCTTGGTCGCCGATTATACGTTTTACAAAAGTCTGGTTTTTGCTTCCAAGACCTTGGCCCCCCAAGAGGCCGCTTTGTTTCGGGATTTGTTTGGTATCGTGAATCGACAACTACCCCAACCGCAGCTCTTGGTCTATTTGAGCAGCCCTCCGTCCCGTTTGATGAGCAATATCCGGTACCGTGGCCGGGATTTTGAGCAAAGTATTACCCCGGAATACCTGGCGGAGGTCGAGGGTTCCTACCGGGATTTTTTGGCTCAAGCCGGGGGACTTCGTTGCCTTTGGGTGCATTGGGACGAGGGAGTGGACTTGCAGGCCGAAGAAGATCGGTACCAGCGTTTCAAGGAGTTATTAAGCGGAGATTTTCGGTACGGACTAACGACGGTCAATCTGGGGGATCTTTGAACGTGAACAGCCCCAAATTCCTCTTCTTGGGCTTTATTTTGGGCCATGCTTAGAAATTGGCTTGCCTTGAGGTCCATAATAGCCACCGCCCCTGTTTGGGGGGTTGTTATGGCGCTATGGATTTCCTTCGGCGGCCTATCGGGGGCCTGGGCCCAGGGCTCGGGGTCCTTGGGTGGATTGGTCACCGATGGCGACGACAAGCTCCCTTTGATTGGAGTGAACGTGGTGATCAAAGGCAGCAGCCTGGGGAGCTCCTCCAACCTGGATGGACGATACCTTTTGAACAAAATCCCCACCGGGACCTACCAGGTGGAAGTGACCTACCTGGGTTACGAAAAAAAGGTTTTTACAGGCATACGAATCCGTCCCAACCAAACCGAAACCCTCAACATCGTCCTGCGGCGGTCGGCCGTTACCATGGACCAGGAAGTGGTGGTGGTGGGGGACAAGCCCTTGATTGATTTGGAACAGACCCGTACCGAACAACGGATTGGCCAGGAAAGCATCGAGGCGGCCCCATCGCGCTCGGTCCAATCGGTCTTGAACACCCAGGCAGGCGTGATGTTGAATCCCGAAGGTCTGAGCATTCGCGGCGGCCGCACGTATGAAACGGCATTTGTGATCGACGGTGTTTCGGCGACCGACCCCTTGGCAGGTACGGGTTTTGGCATCGACTTAGGTACCAATTCCATTGACAAAATGGAAATCGCCACCGGTGGTGGGGATGTGGCCCAGGGCGATGGTTCGGCGGGGATTGTCAGGACCCGGACCCGTTCCGGCGGGGATCGATGGGCTTATTCCCTGACGGCTCGTTCGGATCGGTTGGGCGTAAACAACAACTGGAATTCGGTATGGAACAACCAGGTCTACGAGGGCACCCTGGGTGGCACGATTCGTGGGATCTTCAAGCAACCCCTCCGAGTTTTTACCTCGTTCAAGGGGACTTTTGATGATCAGTATTTTCGAACGCCTGCCCAGCAAGTCAAATCGTCGCTGTACCCAACCACCGGCCTTTCACCAATGCAGGATAATCGTTGGGCAGGCATGCTCAAGTTGGATTACGCCTTTCATCCCGGCCTGCGATTGAGCGGAACCTACCTGCGTTCCCTGACCATCAACCAGGATGTCAACATGCTTCGGATTATCGGGAACGATGCGCCTTTCTTGCCGGGGTACCAATTTGAATTTGCCTTGCAACCGGACAATGCCCTGACCTATACCCACGATACCAACCTCGAAAGTCTGCAACTCAATCACACCACCTCCAAGCGCTTTTCCTATACCGTCAATGCATCCCGTCTCTACGTCCGACTGCGGGCGGATGCCAACGGAAGGGACTGGCGCCCGGACGAAGTGGACTCGGAGTTTGATCCCAATTCCATCGTCACCTTTCCGGTGACCTATTTTAACCCAGGGGATTCCCAGGTCTTTGTAAACCCGGGACCGGGTCTTTACAACAACGGGGGTATCGGAACCCTTTGGCACGACCATTATGTTCTGGAGTACACGGTGAAGGCCTCGGGTAATTATTACTACAACTCGCGGGGCGATCGCCTGATTTTTGGGGGAGAATTCAAAGACCAGGATTTGCAATGGGTTGACATTATCCGTCCTTGGATTGGGGCTCCCATCCCGTTGGCTGACGGAACTTTTTCCCAGAGTTTTCGTTTGGGTGATTACAGCGATGTTTGGAGGGTTCAGCCCAAGAGAGGGGCCTTTTTTGTTTCGAACAAACTCAAATACCTGGGCTTGGTCGCCGAAGCCGGTCTGCGCTTGGAATATTGGATGCCGGGATCCTTTGTGGACAACGCGGTTGGGGATGCCCGTTCTCCCATCCGGGACGAAATCCGGGCCGATTACCTTCAGAATACTTTTAATGTTATGGGCCTTCGGACCAAAGCTCGCCTGCTCCCCAAGCTTTCGGCTTCCTTTCCAATCCGCGAAAACCAGGTCCTTTATTTTAATTACAACCATGCCATGGTGATGCCGCATCCCAGTTGGATGTATCAAGGCTTGAATCCTTTGTACCAGGATCGATCGGTCTTGGCCCGCGTTGGCAACCCGGACCTTAACCCCGAAATGGATATTTCCTACGAGTTGGGGCTGCGGACCCAGCTAACGCCCAACGATGCCCTCACGGTAACAGCCTATTGGAAAGACAAATACGATTTTATTACCGCGGCCTCGACCCAGATTCGGGATTTTACCGGCCGGGAAGTCACGCGGACGCTTCGAATTAATTCGGATTATGCCCGCATTCGGGGTTTGGAATTGGGTTATTTCAAGCGGATTGGGAATTGGTTCCAGTCCCAAGTATCCGCGGCTTATATGGTTGCCCGCGGTCAGAGTTCTTCGGCGAGCGAGGCCTTGACTTCCATCCTGAACACCGGTAATCGGCAGGATACCAAAGAGACTTTTTTGGCCTGGGATGCACCTTACGATATCAAAGGCAATGTGATCCTGACCTTGGACCGCAAGCGGGGTTTGTGGGGATCCTCTTTTCTCAACCATTGGTCTTTGTACCTGGAGGGGGTGCTTCGTTCCGGCCGACGCTATACGCCGTTTACTTTTCAAGGAGTGGAACCTGTTTCGGGTCGTCCGATTTACGAAAGAGACCCCCGCCCCGAGGCTTTGTGGTCCGCATTGGGGGAGAGTCAGCGCTGGATGGATTTTTCGTTGCGCAAATGGTGGAACAAAGGGGATTTTCGTTGGGAATTCTCATTGCAGGTGACCAATCTAATGAATCGCTTGAACGCCATCATACCCAACCCGGTGACCGGAAGAGCTTGGGAGCCCGGCGACCCAGTCCCTTCCAGTTGGCGGGACCCTGCCTTTTTGGACCCTCGCGATGCGCGCTCCCGCGGTTTACCCCCTGATAACCCGGCCCGCTACATGGCTCCAAGGCATTTTATGTTGGGGATAGCTCTCAAGTACCGTTGAGTTTCTGGCGCGGCGACTACCGGGGATTGAGCCTGGCGCTGTCCTCCGCGCCCTTGGGGGTTGATCAACCCGAGCCGGATTGGTCCGGGATGAAGGTTTCTTGTCTTAACAAGCGTCTCCTGGAAGAATGGGGCATGGGTTCGGATATCATCGACGGGGGCGATGTGGAGCGTTGGATGAAGCAGGCCCCGCATCCCTTCGCCATGGCCTATGCGGGTCATCAATACGGGCATTTTACGATGTTAGGAGACGGAAGGGCCTTGCTCGTTGGCGAATGGCAGAATGCCTCCAATCAATGTTATGATATTCATCTTAAGGGGAGCGGTCCCACCGCCTTTGCGCGTCGTGGGGATGGTCAAGCGACCCTGCGCTCCATGTTGCGCGAATTCCTGATTAGCGAAGCTTTGCATGGTTTGGGCGTGCCCACAACCCGTTCATTGATGGTTCTAGAAACCCCTCACAAGGTCTGGAGGGATTACGACCAAAGGGGGGGTGTCCTGGTTCGCGTTGCGCCTCACCATGTTCGAATTGGCACGTTGGAATACGCCATCCGAGCTTTGAATCCGCATGACTACGCCCTCTATGCCGGGGCGGTCCTTCAAAGAACCACCCAATACTGGGCGAAGGAGCCTTCCTTGGGCCGAGAAATGAGTCTTTATACGCCAAGTTCATGGCGTCCAGAGGCGGTTGTGGCCTTCTTTGAGGAATGGTCTTTGCGACAAGCCGAGCTCTTGGCGCATTGGATGCGCATCGGTTTTGTGCATGGTGTTCTTAATACCGATAACATTAGTTTGCTTGGGGTGACGATGGACCTGGGCCCCTGTGCCTTTGTGAATGCCTACGATTTAAACCGAAGTTTTAGCTCCATTGATACACAGGGTCGTTACGCTTGGGGTCACCAAGTGGAGGTGATGGAATGGAACTCGAGTGTTTTGTTATCGTGTCTTTTGCCTTTGTTGGCGGATGATGGAAACACGACAAATGCGATGCCGGTGGCCAGGGGGCTTTTGGATCGTTTTCGAGCCCAATGCCAGGAGGCCCAGACGAGGATGCACTTTCGAAAGTTGGGCTTGGATCCTGCCAAGGGTCATAGGGACGATCGCGTTCCGGCCTTGGTGGAGGAATGGCAGTCGTGGCTATCGGTCCAACAGCCTGATTATGCCTTGGTCTATTTGGAATTAGAAAATATCCTTGCGGAGACGATGGAGGGAGGGTCCTCCAAGGATTCAGGGTCTTCGCTGGATTTCGATTCGATCTTCAATGCGAATCCTCAGAGCCTTCCCTCGGGGGCTTGGTTGTTAGGTTGGTTAAGGGCATTGGAGGAATCCGAAGGGGGGGCTTCCGCTGCTTTGCATCGTATGCAGGAAAACAACCCCTCTATTATTCCGCGGAATCATTGGGTGGAACAGGCTCTGGACGAAAGGGTGCTGCGTGGAAGCTCCGGATTGTGGGATGAACTTAGGATCGCGATGGAGAATCCGTACCAACGTCACGATCGATACAGGCACTTGAATCAACCGCCCCAACACGGTGATGCGGGGTATCAAACGTTTTGTGGAACCTGATCAGGGGGAGTGGGCCTCATCCCATGGCCCGCCGTGCAGCCTCCCAAAATAGAATCCCTGCACATACCGAAACATTGAGGCTGTGTTTGGAACCCCATTGGGGAATCTCAAGGGCCCAATCGCAAAGGGCTAAGAGCTTCGAGTCCACGCCATCGACCTCGTTTCCAAAGACGAATGCCAAGGGTTGATGCCCGTTCCAATTCCACTCGGTTAGGGGTACCGACGGCTCGGCTTGTTCGACGGCCACCAGGGTGTATCCTTCGGATCTCAAATGAATCAGGGCCTCCTCTGGATGCTCCCATCCCCTCCAGGTTACGGTTTTTTCGGCTCCCAAGGCGGACTTGTGGATATCCCGGTGTGGGGGATGGCCGGTGAAGCCACAGAGAATCAGTTCTTTGAGAGCAAAGGCATCGGCACTTCGGAAAATACTCCCGACATTCTGCAAACTACGCAGATTGCATAGCACAGCCACGACAGGAATTTTGGGGTTATTTTTGAACTGGTCCAGATCAGGTCGGTTCAGTTCGGGCATGGTCTTGAGGCGCACGGTATCGTTTTGGGGGTCTTGGACGAAATCAACCAAACCTACGAAGCCTTGGCCGTTTCCTCAAGCGCCCATCCGATTCCATTGCCCCCTGAGGTCCCTTCGAGAGTCGATCCAATCTTCGTCCATAACCCTTTCCAGATATGTCGGCCAAGTCCGCTAGCGAAACGCCCTTGATGAAGCAATACGCCCAAATCAAGGCTCGTTACCCCGGGGCCCTTCTGCTTTTTCGGGTAGGGGATTTCTACGAGACCTTTGGGGAAGATGCGGTCCAATGTTCCAAAGTCCTGGGCATCACCCTGACCAAACGCGCGAACGGCGCAGCCTCCGAAACAGCCCTGGCGGGTTTCCCCCATCATTCCTTGGATCAGTACCTGCCTCGTCTGGTGCGATCCGGCCTGCGGGTGGCGGTTTGTGATCAAACAGAGGACCCTAAGGCCGCCAAAGGGATTGTCAAAAGAGAGGTGACCGAATTGGTTTCTCCCGCCGTTGCTTTTAGCGATTCGTTGCTGGACCATTCTCGTAACAATTATTTGGCGGCGGTGTATATCGCAGCTGGAGGCCTGGTGGGCTTGGCCTTTTGCGACGCCAGCACCGGGTCCTTTCAGGCAACGCAGGTGGACCCGGATCAGGCGATCGGCCTGCTTCAACGGTATGCACCCCGGGAAGTTCTGGGCAGCAAACAAGGAAAGGCAGCGTTAAAAGCCCAATTTGGAGAAGCATGGGCTTGGCAGTGGTTGGAGGATTGGGTATGGGAAAGCGATAGTGCACGCCAAAGAATCGAACGACAATTTCAAAGTCGTTCCATCAAGGGCTTTGGACTGGAGGGCATGGATGCCGCCCTGATGGCGGCCGGAGCCGTCCTCCATTACCTGAACGAAACCCGGCGGGATGGCCCCTTGCCTTTGGCGGGTTTATCCAGGTTGGATCCTGGGGAGTCCCTGTGGATGGATCCTTTTACCCTCAAGACGTTGGAATTACTGGAACCCCAACAAAGCGGGGGGATGTCTTTGGCAACCTGCCTGGATGATGCCGTTACGCCGATGGGGCAACGACTGCTTCGGCGTTGGTTAGCCTTCCCATTGCGCTCCCTCGAGGCAATCGAAGAACGATTGCGGGTGGTGGATTACCTGGTAGCGCATCCAGAGATTTGCGAGGAGCTCCGCAGGGTCCTGGAAGGAGTCGGGGACTTGGAGCGTATGGCGGCCCGGGTCGGGGTTTTGCGCTGTGGACCCCGTGAAATGGTTCAGGTGGCTCGTTCCCTCGAGGCGGCTTCTGCGGTCTGCGACCTGCTCAAGTCCGGGGATGCGTCGGCCCCCTGGCAGCCTTGGTTGCAGGGAATGGATCTCTGCGAAGACTTGAAGGAACGTATTCATAACACCTTGAGCGATAGCGCTCCTGCTCTTCTTTCCAAAGGAGGGGTCATCCGGGAGGGCTATCATCCTGAATTGGATGAGCTTCGCTCCTTGAAAGAAGACGCCAAGGGCACCATGCAACAGATGGTTCAGGACGAGATCCAAAGAACACGCATTCCCTCCCTCAAAATCAATTACAACCAGGTCTTTGGGTTTTATTTGGAAGTAACCCACGCCCACAAAGACAAGGTTCCTTTGAATTGGATCCGAAAGCAAACCTTGGTCAATGCCGAACGGTACATTACGCCCGAATTGAAGGCCTTCGAAGAAAGGTACTTGACCGCGGACCATCGTATGCAGGAATTGGAATCATCGCTTTACGTCGAACTCCAACTTCAGGCATCCAAAGAGGTGCCCCGCTTGCAGCAGACGGCTTCCCTCCTCGCTTCATTGGATGTTCTTTTGGGCTTTGGGAATCTGGCTCTTCAGCGGAGCTACCACCGACCCCAACTTCGTCCACATGCGGGTATCCGTGTTCAGGCTTTGCGTCATCCTGTTCTGGAGCGCCTCTT
>CAIOCC010000025.1 GCA_903856555.1 uncultured Bacteroidota bacterium | reverse complement strand
GCCTGGGATGGAACCGTATCCAGTTCACCCTGCAGAGCGGCCGTAATCATTGCCCGGGTATAGGACAATTTCATGCGAGAACCAACCCCGTAAGGCCCACCGGTCCAACCGGTGTTCACCAGCCATACCTGAACCTGGTGTTCCTTCATCTTTTGGCCCAACAAGGAGGCGTAACGACCCGGATGCAATGGCAAAAAGGCCCGACCAAAACAAGCCGAAAAGGTGGTTTGGGGTTCGGTGACACCGACTTCGGTGCCCGCTACTTTGGCGGTGTAGCCCGAAATAAAATGGTACATGGCCTGGGCCTCGTTCAGACGACTGATCGGAGGCAAAACTCCAAATGCATCGGCGGTCAAAAAGAACAAATGCTTAGGATGGTTGCCAACCGAAGGCACCATGGCATTGTCAATATAGTGAATCGGATAGGCACAGCGGGTGTTTTCGGTTTTGGAACCGTTGTCGTAATCCACCTCCCGGGTACCTTCCTTGAAAACAACGTTCTCGACGATCGATCCAAAGCGAATCGCTTTCCAGATTTCGGGTTCCTTTTCGGGGGTTAGGTTGATGCATTTGGCATAGCAACCGCCTTCGAAATTAAAGATGGACTGATCGCTCCAACCGTGCTCATCGTCCCCGATAAGGCGCCGCTGTGGGTCCGCCGACAAGGTCGTTTTGCCGGTACCTGAAAGGCCAAAAAACAAAGCGGTATCGCCCTCCTTTCCGCTGTTGGCAGAGCAATGCATGGACAATACCTTTTTGTTGTGTGGTAACACAAAATTCAGAACCCCGAAGATTCCTTTCTTCATTTCGCCGGTATAACCGGTTCCCCCAATCAGGATGATTTTGCGGGTGAAATTAAGAATTGCAAAGTTGTGTTGGCGGGTCTTGTCTCTTTCGGGGACGGCCCGGAAACCGGGGGCACACAGAATCGTCCATTCGGGTTCACCGGCCTTGGACAACTCCTCCGCTGTAGGTCTCAAAAAAAGATTGTAACAGAAAAGGTTGGAATAAGCCAACTCGGTGATCACCCGAATATTGAGGCGGTGGGCAGGGTCGGCACAGGCATAGGCATCCCGGGCATAGACCGTTTTGCCACCCAAATAAGCAGCGACCCGATCGTAGAGGGCATCAAAATCATCCGGTGCAAAGGGAATATTAATATCCCCCCACCAAACGGCGTTTTCGGTGATCGCATCCTTCACCACAAAACGGTCTTTGGGCGAACGACCGGTAAATTCTCCGGTATCCGATGCCAAGGCACCGTTATCGCAGAGTTGACCTTCACCCGCAGCCAAAGCCGTTTCAACCAGCTCTGCCGGACCCAAATTCCAGTATACATTCTGCACACCGCCCAGGCCGCTACGATCCCAATGTAGATTCAACGGTGGATGTCCTTTGTGTTCCATGACAAAAAAATTGGATAGGTTGAAACGATGATGGAGAGGGCAAAAGTAAGGTCCAAACGCCCAAACGCCTACAACCCCCTAATGGGCTTGTTTCGCAGGTGTTTGACCCGAAAACCCCATTCCAGGCTGCGTTGACCCTGCGGTTCAAGGTTCAACTCCCACCGAACCAGACCAGGGAAAGGGGTCTCGGGAGGAGCGGGGAAACGGGCCCCTTCGGCCGTCAAATCCAAAACCTCCAGATCCTTTTGGAGACTGACCGGGTATTGGTCTTCGATGCGAATGCGCACAGGCCCGGGGCGACTGTTCCTCAAATCAATGCGGTAACCGTATTGCCGTACCACCCACTGATCCAATCGAAAGCGCTGGTTTTTGAAAATGGCCGCCGGTTGGTACTGAACTTGGACCAAATCGTCCGTTCCTAGTGACAAGGCCACGCTATCAGCGGCATGGGCCCAACGAATGTTTTGTTCACCCACCCGGTTTCCATCCACCGAGATCATGCAAGGACCATCCACCCAATCCAAAAGGGACGAATCCCTGAGCACCCCCATCAAATAAACCCTGGGCTGTTGACGAGGGGCCGTATAACGCCACAATTCCACATCCAAACTGCGGGCATCCAAAGGTTGCCAGACCTCCGAACCGGAGGCCATTCGAAGGGGATTGGACGGTTTGTAGGCAAAGGCCGATCCTTGGATCCTGCGTTCAACTTCCGGTAGATCCGAAGCCTCCAACTCACTCCAATTCATGGGGGTTGATGCTTCGGATGACTCAGGAACCACACGGGATGGTTGGGCCCTCGATTTGCTTTGGAGACTGCTCACGGTCTCAATCCGATCCGGAATTCCAACCATGGAGCGATAATAGTCCAGATACCAAGGGGTCAGGACTGGCAATTCAAGACCAACCGAGGGGCTATGAGTCAAAAAATCAACGGGGACCCCGTCCCAATCCTGACCGCTTTGTTGATATGAACGGGCCCCCAGTCGCAAGGCGATGCGGGACTTGTTCACATCCACGTCCATTTCATAGGCAGGGTTCCAACCCGCTTGCGGGCAAAAAACCTCCAAACCCACCTGTCCATTTTTGCCAACCAAGGTGGGCTGGGCTTCCAGTTGAAGGACCAATCCCTTATCCATGTTTTGGATTTTGTTACGCCAATAGAGAACCCCGGATTCAAGCTCCCCGGAGCGTCGAGTGAGGGAATCCAGCATGCGTTGGCACACGAGTTTGGCACGACCCACCGAGGCAATTCGTAGACGAAAAGGCTCCGCCCCTTTGAGCCACTCTTGGGATGAACCCGCCTCACCGGATGATGCGGACGTAGCACCCGTGCCGCTTTTGCTTTGGACCGGATTTCGACCCAGGAGGGCCATCAAATACTGTTCCTCCGCCTGATAGGAAACCATCTCCACCTGTTGATCCTCCAACAAACGACGGTTCGTACCCAGGGCTTTTTCGGCCATGCGCAGACTATCGTTCCAAGACTCCGGAACCGGCAAGGTTTCCCAGCGATAATCGGTCATTCGCAATCCTGGGCTGGACTTGATGCGCAAGGTAGATGCATCAAAGGCGGTGGCCCATCCGCCCAATACCCAACGCTGCATTCCTCCTTCAATTTTACCGGAAACCCCGTAACGAAGTACCGCACCGGATCGGAACAATTGAACATGCTCCAAACGAATGGTTTTGGTTTCGGAGGCCCGGAGGGGCTGTGACCATAGATTCGGCGAAGTCAACACCAACAGCAGAAACAACAAGGCCCATGGCCCCCAACGTCTAGCGGAAGCGCCGAAAGAATTCTGCTTTTTCATAACACCATAGAATTTAGGCCTAGAGAAAGGCCGATAACAAATCATGTTGGGTCAAAATATGCCAGGAACCGTCCGGCAAATGAACCATAATAGCCTCTGAGTCAGGACGAATCAGAGGTATGAGGCGTTGAACTTTGGTGCTGGCCTCGACATGCGGAAAGGGAGGCTCCATGTGGGGTGCCACCTGTTCAGCGGATAGATCGGGATGGGACAATAGCTTTTGTAACAATTTGCGCTCCGACAACGAACCCACCCAATTTCCCTCCGCATCCTGAACGGGCAACTGCGATATTTGGTGTTTGCGCATTTTGGCGACGGCTTCCCCAATGGTTTCCCAATGACCCACCTTGACCAAGGGCTGTGTTCCCCGCCTGAGGACCAGCCCCGCGGCATCATCCGCTGTATCACTCAGGTAGCCCCGCTCCCTCATCCATGCATCGTTGAACATTTTGTTCAAGTAGCGGGTACCGTGATCATGAAAAATGACCACCACCACATCCCCCGATTTCAATTGACCCCCCAGCTGCAAGAGCCCGGCCATGGCCGCCCCGGCTGAATTCCCGGCAAAGATCCCTTCTTCGCGGGCAATCCTTCGGGTCATCAGGGCCGCGTCCCGGTCGGTAACCTTCTCAAAAAGGTCAATCAATGAAAAATCCACGTTGGCCGGCAAAAAATCCTCGCCAATGCCCTCGGTTACGTAGGGGTAGATTTCTTGTTTGTCAAAAACCCCGGTTTCCTTGTATTTTTTGAAAACCGAGCCATAGGTGTCAATGCCCCAAACCTTGATGTTGGGGTTCTTGGATTTGAGGTAGCGGGCCGTGCCCGAAATCGTCCCCCCCGTTCCGACTCCAACCACCAAGTGCGTCACACGGCCTTCGGTTTGTTCCCAAATTTCTGGACCGGTTTGTTCAAAATGAGCCTGCCGATTCGACAAATTATCGTATTGGTTGGCCTTCCAAGAATGGGGGGTTTCCAACGCCAAACGAGACGAAACGCTGTAATACGAACGAGGATCTTCCGGGTCCACATTGGTTGGGCAAACAACGACCTCTGCACCCAATGCCCGCAGAGCATCCACTTTTTCGCGGGATTGTTTGTCGGTGGTCGTAAAAATGCAACGGTACCCCTTCACCACGGCGGCCATGGCCAAACCCATGCCTGTATTGCCCGATGTCCCTTCGATGATGGTATAACCCGGCTGGAGCAACCCGGCCGCTTCGGCGTCTTCGATCATCTTGAGAGCCATCCGATCCTTGGTCGAATGACCCGGGTTAAAGGTTTCAACCTTGGCCAATACCGTGGCCGGCAATCCGGAACAAAGGCGGTTGATCCGGACCATCGGGGTATTCCCAATTGTTTGCAAAATATTTTCGAACCACATGTCCCAAAATTAGACCAAGGCGGCGACGACTTGTTGCATCGTCTTCAACAACGTACTTTTATTGTGCCTATGAAAACCCCATTCCGCCATTATTTTTTGAGCCGCAGGGCCGCTGCCCTGTGGGTTATAACCCTCGTTGGGGGTCTTTGGGGGCTGGCATCGGCCGAGGGAAACGCGAAGAGCGAAGCCTTCAAAAAGCCTACCCAGACCGCCCTTTGGGCGCCAACAGAGCAACCTTGCCGGGTGTATCGCATGGATTTGCTGGAACCCGTCGATGCCCCCATGTGGCGGAGGGTGCAATTGGCCCTTCAGGAAGCGGACCAACTCAAGAGCGATTTGGTCTTCATTCGACTGAATACCTACGGTGGACGGGTGGATTACGCCGATAGCATCCGGACCCGCCTTCTTCAATGCCCCCTCCCCGTGGTGGTCTGGGTTGATAACAACGCCGCTTCGGCTGGAGCCCTGATCGCTCTCGCCGCCAACCGAATCTACATGAACCCCAGCGCCAGCATGGGCGCAGCAACCGTGGTCAACCAACAAGGCGAAGCCGTTCCTGACAAATACCAATCCTACATGAGGGCCACCATGCGGGCCACGGCCCAAGCCCGTCAGCGCAACCCTCGACTGGCCGAATGCATGGTTGACCCGGACCTCGGCTACCCCGGCGTTGTGGATTCCGGCAAGGTCCTCACCCTGACCGCCTCCGAAGCCGAAAAGCTGGGGATGAGCGACGGGACCGCCTCCAATGCCCAGCAGGTTTTGCGAAGCGTAGGGGTTTCCAAAAGCGTCTTGGTTCAACAAAAACTGGGGCTTCTGGACCGCTTCCTTCAATTTCTATTGAACCCGGCTGTTCAATCCATTCTGATTTTGCTGATGCTGGGCGGGCTGTATTTGGAACTCCAAAGCCCGGGCATCGGCCTCCCCATCGTTGTTTCGGTTCTGGCCGCCGCCCTTTATTTCGCCCCCCTCTACCTGGAGGGCCTGGCAACCTATGCTGAGATCTGGCTGTTTGTGGCCGGGCTGTTGCTACTGGCCTTGGAGATTTGGGTTTTGCCTGGCACCGGCTGGGCCGGAGCCCTGGGTCTCGCAGCGATTTTTCTGGCCCTGGTCACCTCCATGTTGGACAACAAGGGTTTGGAGATGACCCCGTCCGGATCCGGGGGTACGGCCTTGGCAACGGCTGTATTGGCGGTCCTTGTTCCCCTGCTGGCCTTGGGGACCGCTTTTTTGTTATGGGGGGAACGACTGTTCAGTCACGGCCCCCTCCGTCGATGGGTACTGAAGAGTCCAGAGGACTCCGAGGAGGTTACCCCCGGCAGCCCCGTGGACCCCAGGGCCATCGCTCATACCCGGCTGATACCGGCGGGCAAAATTCTTTACCAAGGTCGGATCGAAGAAGCCCATGCCGTTGATGGTTGGATCGAAGCCGGAACGGCGGTGCGGATTTTGCGCAGGGAACAAAACCGCTGGTACGTCCAAAAGGCCGACTAAGGCCGGAACCATCGAAGGAACGCCCGCGGGGCCTCAAAAAGTCATACCTTTGAATCCCGTAAACAGACCATAGTGGCCAAATATGTATTCGTTACGGGCGGTGTAACCTCTTCGTTGGGCAAGGGTATCCTGGCCGCATCCCTCGCCAAATTGCTCCAAGCCCGGGGACTCCGGGTGACCATCCAAAAACTGGATCCCTACATTAACGTAGATCCCGGAACGCTCAACCCCTACGAGCATGGTGAGTGTTATGTTACAGAAGACGGGGCCGAAACGGACCTGGACTTGGGTCATTACGAACGCTTCTTGGGTATTCGTACAACACAGGCCAACAACGTCACCACCGGTCGCATTTACAGCACGGTCATCGACAAAGAACGACGGGGGGATTACCTGGGCAAAACCGTCCAAGTCATTCCGCACATCACCGACGAAATCAAAACCCGAATTCTCACCTTGGGTCAAAACAATACCTACGATGTCATCATCACCGAAATTGGTGGGACTGTTGGAGACATCGAATCCCTGCCCTACATGGAGGCTATCCGTCAACTCCGCCTGGAATTAGGCGAAGGACAGTCCATGGTCCTGCACTTGACCCTGCTCCCTTACTTACGGGCCGCCGGGGAACTCAAGACCAAGCCTACCCAACACTCTGTCAAGATGTTATTGGAAATCGGTGTCCAACCGGATGTCCTGATTTGCCGTACCGAACACCCCATTACCAACGAAATACGCCGCAAGGTGGCCCTTTTTTGCAACGTGACCCCGGATGCCGTCATCGAGGCATTGGACGCCCCCAGCATCTACGAAGTTCCCCTCAAGATGGCCCGCGAAAAATTGGATATCTTGGTCCTGAGGAAGTTAAAATTACGCCCCCCGCACCGGGCCGAGCTATCGTCTTGGAAGGCCTTTGTGCACCGACTCAACCATCCCAAACACAGCGTGCGCATCGGATTGGTGGGCAAGTACGTGGAGCTCAAAGACTCCTACCTATCCATTGTCGAGGCCTTGAGGCATGCCGGTGCGACCCTCGAAACCCGTGTTCAAATCGAATGGATTCATTCCGAAAAACTAGAAGCAGGGAACATCGAATCCACCATGCAAGGCCTGGATGCGATTTTGGTGGCCCCCGGTTTTGGGGTTCGAGGATGGGAAGGCAAAATCCAAGCCATACGTTATGCCCGAACGACCGGGCTTCCGTTTTTGGGCATCTGCCTTGGCATGCAATGCGCAACGGTTGAATTTGCCCGCCATGTCGCCAAGCTCAAAGGAGCCGATTCCACCGAGATGAATCCCCAAACCCGCTACCCGGTCATCGACCTCATGAACAGCCAGGTGGGTGTTGCCAACAAAGGAGGCACCATGCGGCTTGGATCCTACCCCTGCCGCGTCCAGACCGGGACATTGGCTTCCAAAGCCTACGGCAAAACCAAGACCATCCACGAAAGGCATCGACATCGTTACGAGCTGAACAACAAATTCAGGGAACGCCTTTCCGAAGCCGGTCTACGTATGAGCGGTGTGAACCCCGACCTGGACTTGGTCGAAATGATCGAATTACCCGGGCATCCTTGGTTTGTGGGGGCCCAATTTCACCCCGAATATTCCAGTACCGTGGATCGTCCACATCCTTTGTTTGTGTCATTTGTTCAAGCAGCTCTCCAAAACCATTCCCAGCGTGTCCACTAAATCCAGCTTTGATCGTAACACCTTGACCGGCCTCTTTTTGATGGGTTTGATTTTGGTCTTGTATTCCCTGTGGTTCCCCCCCACGGCCACCCCACCCGAGCCCAAGGCCAATCCCCAAAACAAGACGACCCTAGCACCGAGTCGTTCCACGGATGGTTCTGCCGAATCCCAGGGCGCAGTCCAGCCCAACAACCAAGAAACAGTCCAGACCGATACCGCCCTTGCCTTTGGGCCTTGGACCGCCGCAACGCAGGGAACCGAAACCTCCCATACGCTCAGCAACGGCGACCTCACCCTCACCTTCTCCTCCAAAGGAGGCGTGCTACGCCAGGCTTCCCTCCAAAATTTCAAAACCTATCAGGGCCAAGCCCTGGAGATTTTTGATTCAACGGGAAGCCAAATGCATTACGCCTTGGTGACCGATCGGGCCATCATTCGCAGTGATCAGTGTTATTTCGAAGTCCTGCCCACCTCCTCGGAATTGGCCTTGGATTATGCCTTGAACTTGGGCGAAGGCCGCCGGATTCTTCATAGGTATCGCCTGGATACCAGCGGTTACCGTGTGTCGATGGGGGTTCGTTTCGAAGGGCTGGAGGGTCTGATACGCAACGACTACACCACCCTTGAATGGAGTGGAACCGGACCCAACCAAGAAAGGGATGTCACCGAAGAACGCAAAGTCCTCGAGATGGTCTATCGATTCCGAGGCGAGGATCCCGAATCGATGAGCCTTTCCTCCGAAAACCAGGAAGACCTTCGTAACAACCTTCAGTGGATTTCTTTCCGTCAGAAATTTTTCTGTGCCGTCTTGGGAGCGGATCAATTTTTTGATGGAGCCAAAATTAGCGGCCAAGGATCCGAAGCCCCCGACCAAACCGGCAGCTTCCGCGCCGAGGTCACCCTGGATTTGCGCGCTCCCTCCAGCGAAACCTTTGGCATGTGGATGTACCTGGGCCCCAATCACTTTCAAACCCTCAAATCCCTGGATGCTGGACTCGAAAAGCAGGTACCCCTGGGTTGGGGCATTTTTGGGTGGGTGAACCGTTTGTTGGTCATTCCTGTCTTTAACTGGCTGGACACCTTTGGTTGGAATTATGGCTGGATTATTTTGGCTCTGACCTTGATCATCAAAGTATTGTTATTTCCGCTCACCTACAAATCCTTGGTCAGTGGGGCCAAAATGAAAGTCCTCAAGCCGGAAATCGACGAGCTCAAAGCCAAATTCGAAAAGGATCCAACCCGCATGCAGAGCGAGCAAATGAAGCTATTCCAAAAAGCGGGCGTCAATCCGCTGGGCGGTTGCTTGCCCATGCTTTTGCAGCTTCCCATTTTGATCGCGCTTTTTAATTTTTTTCCGGCCTCCATCGAACTTCGGCAGCAGGGCTTTTTGTGGGCCGATGATTTGTCCACCTACGATTCCATCTTGGACTTGCCCTTCACCATCCCCTTCTACGGAGCCCATGTCAGCCTGTTCACCTTGCTAATGACCGCATCCACCTTGCTGTACACCCGCTTGTCCAACCAAATGAGCGGTGTTACCGGACAAATGAAGGTGATGGGCTATGTCATGCCTTTGATGTTTATTCCAGTCCTCAATTCGTATTCGGCGGCCTTGAGTTATTACTACTTTTTGGCCAACATGGTTTCCTTTGGTCAGCAATGGCTGGTCCGTCGTTTTGTGATTAACGAAGAGGCTCTTTTGAAACAAATCGAGGAAAACAAAAAGAAGCCCGTGAAGAAATCTTCCTTTCAGCAAAAAATGGAGGATTTAGCCAAAAAAGCCAGGGAGAATCGCAAAACCCCTCCTGCGCCACGCAGCAAATAATCGCGTTTGCTATCCCTGGGATTTGACGCCAAAAGGGCCCTGTACAATACTTCAGGTCTAGGCAATTATGCCCGGACCTTGCTGGGCAACTTGGCTGCCCTATCCCCTGAGCATCAATACCACCTGTACGCTCCCGGTCGAAAAGATTCAGGGGTCAACCCTCGCATCGCAGCATTCCAACACCCATCGCAGCATCTACACTTGGACCGCAGATTGGGGGCCAATCTTCATCGCACATGGGGCATGCGAAGCCAGGTTCTGCGAGACAGGGTCCAGGTTTATCACGGGCTGAGCAACGAAATTCCCTTGGACCTGGTGGGCAGCGGGGTCCAAACAATTCTAACCGTTCATGACCTGCTGTTTATGGACCTGCCACTTACCTATCCTTGGTTGGATCGTCAGATTTACCGGTTCAAAACCCAATCCGGTCTTGCCAAAGCCGACCGGGTGGTGGCCATCAGCCAAACAACCCGCGATCGATTGGTCCATTATTTTCCGCAAATCCAAAACCGCGTCGAGGTCATCTACCAACCTTGTGCCCCGGATTATTACCAAGACCCTTGGGCCCAACCTACGGTCCACCCTTCCATCCCAGAAGAACCCTATTGGCTCTATGTGGGCAATATCGAAGCCCGCAAAAATCTGCGAGGCATCCTCAAGGCTTTGAGAGCCCTGCCATCCAGTGAGCGCCTGCCCCTGGTCATCATCGGCCGAGGCGGTGCCGAGGCCCTTGCATGCCGCCAAATGGGGAGTGCCTGGGGTTTGGACCTCCGATGGATGGCCCAACCCAACGGGGGCCTACGGCCTTGGTACCAACGAGCGACGGCCTTGGTTTACCCCTCGATAGCCGAAGGATTTGGATTGCCCGTGGCGGAAGCCCTGCTTTCCGGTTGCCCCGTCGTAACCTCGGAGAACACTTCTATGGCCGAATTCAGCGGGTCCCACGCCATCTTGGTCAACCCCAACGATACCGATTCCTTGGTGATGGGACTGCAACAAAGCCAGGCAGCGGAATACGCATCCCTCGAAAGTCGCCAAAGAGCCCGACAAAGCATCCTTCAACTTTTGGATCCAAGCCTCCTCACCCAAAAATGGTTGGATCTCTATCAGCAAATGGCTTAAACCGCGTTCTTAACTCAATCCGAACCCCATTCGGAGGTAAATTTGTTCAATGTCTTTTTGGAAAACCAACCGTCCCGTCCCAACGTCCTTGTTAAGAGTTTCCGCAGGGTTCTTGCTCTTGGTTGCGGGATGTCAACACGAATCCCTGGCTCCTCCCAACCTGGATCCGGATTATATCAGCAGCCCTTGTTCCCCGGATTCCGCGTATTTTGTTCGGGATGTCTTGCCCATACTGGCCAGCAATTGCGCTGTCAGCGGATGCCACGATGCCTCAACTCGAGCGGAAGGCGTTCGATTGGATCATTACCGGGCCGTCATCCAAACAGCGGAAGTCCGGGCCGGCGATCCTGAAAACAGCGAACTGTTCGAGGTTTGTGTAGAAACCAGCCCCGATAAACGCATGCCTCCTCCGCCTCGTTCACCGCTCAGTCCGGCCCAGGTGGAAACCCTCCGTCGCTGGATCGCCCAAGGGGCCCGCAACAACCACTGCACCGACAATTAGACCATGAAAACTCGTCCCCTCTTGATTTTGGTTGCGGCCGTTCTCTTGGCCATGGCCACAACCTACGCGTATTTTCGTTGGAACCAGGCCCCCGAATCCTTGGCCCAAAAAGACCCTGATTTCCAAATCAAAGCCAACACGCTCCTGGAAGAATTTCAATCCAACAACGCAAAGGCCCAACCACTTTACCTCAATCGAATTCTTGAAATCGAGGGTCGTTGCGAGTCCATCGAAAACCAAGGGGATTCCCTATTCTTTGTTTATATCGGTTCCCATAACGGCGCTTCGGTGCTGTGCCAACTCGAAAAGGGCCTCGACCCTCTCCCACCTGTTGGACAAAACGTACGATGCAAAGGCCTGTGCACCGGCTACGATGATTTAACAGGCGGCGCCTCCATGGACCGCTGCGTACTCGTCAATTTCCCTTAAACCAATCCGATCGACCTCATGAACCATTCCACGATTTCCACCTTTGCCTGCGCCTTCCTTCTTTTGGGCATCACCACCACGGAAGCGCTGGCTCAAAACAAATACATGACCCGGACCGGATCGGCGCATTTTGTGGCTGATGGAATCATCAAAGACGATGTTCAAGCCCGTAGCAATACCGTTACCGCGGTTCTGGATGCCTCCAACGGGCAGGTTCAGGCCCGTATTCCTGTCAACTCTTTTGTCTTTCGAAAGGCTTTAATGCAAGAGCATTTCAACGAGAACTACCTCGAGTCGCATCGTTTTCCGAATGCAAATTTCAAGGGCTCCATTCAGGGCTGGAACGATCAGATGCTCCAAAAATCCGGCCCTCAAAAAATTCGATTTGTTGGAACCCTCGAGATTCACGGCGTTACTCGCGATATCAACGAAGCAGGCCTTTTGGAAGTCAACAACGGTCTCGTCCACTTGGAAACAGAGTTCAAGGTAATCGTTGCAGAATACGGCATCAAAGTGCCGGCCCTGGTCCGTGACAAAGTCGCCAAGGAAGCCGAAGTGCATGTTCAAGGCAACTTGAAGGCCTCCGCTCAGTAACACATTACTTCGAATCGAGGACCTTGGGCCGGGTTCCTACCTTAGGACCGCTGTCCGATGCCAGGGATTCCCGCTTGAACCATCGAATTCCACCGGGTTAAGGAGCCCCAAGGCATCGCCCAAAAACGACGGACCGCCAACAGCTAACACATTCCACATCCCTTCGCGGCGTTCGACGGGCTGACCACCGGGGCGCATTCGCTCCAGCAAATGCCCTGCTTCATCCAAAGCGGGACGATGCTTTTTTCGGAAACTTTTGCGGTCCATCTGGGCCAACCTTTCCAATTCCTGCTGAATGCGATGGGCCGATGCGCCCAGCGCAGGTCCCAACGAGGCATCGTTTTCGACCAAGGCGCGACGAAGCGGGTTGAGGAATTCTTCGACCCGGCTTTGGATGGTTTCCGACTGACTCAACCAATCCGGAAGGGGATGTGCTCGTTCCTGCATTCGGTGATTCAGCCATTCGTTCAACAAGGTTTGGGCGTTTCGACCCAAATCCTCCACGGACCAGCCCATAGCCTGCCAGCCCAGCCAATCCGACTCCAAAACGGTGGTAAGCGAAGGACGCAATAACCGCAAGGGCATCTCCATGCCGTATCGAGCAAACAAGGGTTGCAACAACGCCCAATAACCCTGCTCGGCCCCACCCCCCAACCAGGCCACGCCGGGTAATACACTTTCCTGATACAAGGGCCGGAGGGCCGCACCAGGGCTGAAATGGGCCCATTGTTCTGCTCGGGCCTTTTCCAAATCCGCCTCGGTCTCGGGTCTCCTTCTTGTGGATTGGTCCAATACAAAAAACGGGTGTTCCCTTACATGAAAATCAATCCTGGACCCCGTCTGCTGTTCCCATTCTTTTTGGGCCTGCTCAACCAATGCGGCGGCCAAACCAGGATGGCTTACTTGATCCTCCCAAACCGGACTCAGAAGCTTTTTGAGGGACGCATCGTCACCGTCCACCACCAACAAAGGTGTTTCCAATGAATCAACTTCCTCCAACCATCCCCCTCGACCCAATAGGGCATGCGCCAGCCGGCGGGTTGCCATCGCAACCGTCAGCCCTTCCCGGTACGACTCACGCACCAAACCGATCACGCGTTCGGCATAAGGAGCCTCCCCAAGCAATTCCCGGAGCCCTTGCAGGGTATCCTCCATCTTGGGTACCTCCAAGCGTCCAAAAGCATAAGGCCCGCGGAGGCCAGGCCATTCCAAGCGCCGACCCTTCACCTCACAGACCCCCAGTTCCTCAAGATCATGGTCCTCGGAACCCATCCAATAAATGGGCACCCACCGGTATTCAGGGCAGGCGGCCTGCATGGCACGAGCCAACGCCAAGGTGCTCAGCATTTTGTGCAACCAATACGAAGGCCCTCCCAACCAATTGGGCTGATGGGCCGTGGTAATCGCCACGCAGTTTTCTTCGGCCAAAAGATCCACCCCAGCGCTGCGAGGGTCAATACCGGACGCGATGTATTGTTTTTCGAGAGCCTTCCAAAGTACCGTTCTTTGCTCTGAACTGTACGATTTCAAACGACGGGCCGCTTGGCTTTGGAGACGATCGTAGGGGAATTCTTGGGTTCCCAACAACGGATTAAACCCCTCGTTTTTTAACCAAGCAAGGGCGGTGGCCGATAGCCAGGACTCTGCCTCAAAGGCTCGCTGATGGATCGGGGACAGCACAGGCGACCAAGTCAAATTCCTCGGCTCGGGTCACGCGGACCTTTACCATACAGCCGGGTTTCCAATCGCCCGGGGCCTCCTTGGCCGGTATCAAAACTTCGTTATCCACTTCCGGCGAATCAAATTCGGTTCGCCCCACCCAATGGGTGGATTCCAAGCGATCCAAAAGGACCGTGAACTCACGTCCCACCTTGGCCTGATTCAATTCAAGCGAAATTCCCTGCTGCAATTCCATCAAATGATCGGCTCGTTGCTGCTTGGTCTCCACCGGTACATCGTCTTCCAGTAAATAGGCCGCCGTATTTTCTTCGTGCGAATACATAAAAACTCCCAGGCGCTCAAAACGATGTTCTTGAACAAAATCACAGAGCTCCTGAAATTCCTCCTCGGTTTCACCGGGGAAGCCGACCATCATGGTGGTCCTTAAGTGAATACCGGGGACGGCCGATCGGATATCGCGCACCAATTGATTCGTGGCCCTGGCCGAGATACCGCGACGCATCCGCTTAAGGACGCTGTCCGAGGCATGCTGCAAAGGCATGTCCAAGTAAAGACATAGGTTTTCCCTATCCCGAATCAAAGGCAGAATTTCCAAAGGAAATTGCCCGGGGTAAGCGTATTGCAGGCGAATCCATGCGGCCCCAGACTCTGCCGAAAGGCGGTCCAACAAATGGGCCAATTCCCGTTGACCGGTCAAATCCAAGCCGTACCAGGTCAAATCCTGCGCGATCAAAACCAATTCACGGACCCCACCTGCCACCAGGTTTTGGGCTTCTTGTAACAAGGCAGGAACCGCAACCGATCGGTGCCCACCCCGCATGAGCGGAATCGCACAAAAAGAGCAAGGCCGGTCGCAACCTTCCGCAATTTTGAGAAAAGCGGTGTGGGATGGCGTGCTAATTCGACGCTCTCCTAACAATTCTTTGCGGTAATCCACCCCCAAGGATCGAACCAACGAAGGCAATTCCATGGTTCCAAACCAGGCATCAACCCCGGGGATTTCTTTTTCCAATTCGTTCCGATAGCGATGGGACAGGCAACCCATGACCACCAGTTTTCCGATGCGGCCTTCTTGACGGGCCTCGGCGTAGTGCAAAATCGTGTCGATGGATTCCTGCTTGGCGTTTTCAATAAATCCGCAGGTATTAATAACCACCGTTTGATTCGGCGATGAATCCTTCGATCCCTCTTCCAGGACTTGGACCTCCCCCCCAACCAATTGGGTGGCGAGACGCTCCGAATCAACCGTGTTCTTGGAACAGCCCAAGGTAACAAGGCGTACCGGTGCGGGGCGAAGGGCTTTGGTTTTCACGAATTCTGTCTTTCGTTGGGTTAGGCCTGATTTGCAGGGTCCGAAGACGCCTGGCCACCGAGCAACGCTTCCACAAAGGCCTCTTTATCAAAAACTTGAAGGTGATCCATGCCTTCGCCAACCCCCACAAAACGAATGGGTATGCCGAATTCAGAACAAATACCCAAGGCAACGCCCCCCTTGGCAGTTCCGTCCAATTTGGTGAGAATCAAGCCGGTGACCGAGGTGGCCGCCGTGAATTGGCGGGCTTGTTCCAAAGCGTTTTGGCCGGTCGAGGCATCCAAGACCAACCAAACATCGTGAGGAGCCCCAGCCATCGCCTTGTTCAAAACCGTCCGAATCTTGGTTAACTCCGCCATCAAGTGACCTTTGTTATGCAAACGACCGGCCGTATCAATCAAAACAACTTGAGCGGATGAGGCAATGGCCGAGCGCAAGGTATCGAAGGCCACCGATGCGGGGTCCGAACCACTCTGCTGGTGGACAACCCGAACGCCGGTGCGTTCACCCCAGAGCAGCAATTGTTCCACGGCCGCTGCCCTAAAGGTATCCGCAGCTCCCATGACCACTTGCTGCCCGGCTTGTTTGAAACGCCAAGCTAATTTTCCAATGCTGGTCGTCTTGCCTACCCCGTTGACTCCCACCACCAAAACAACCCGAGGGGTCGGATTGGATGCCGCATCGCTGTTGTTCCACTTCTGTTCCGGTTCCGCCAATAATTCCAGCATTCGTTCCCGCAGAAGACCCTGCAAATCGGCTGGACGCAAATCTTTGCGACGGTCGATTTCGCTTTGAAGGCCTTGCATAATGCGTACGGTGGTCGCAACGCCCACATCGGCCGAGAGAAGTATTTCTTCCAGCTCTTCCAGCAACTCATCGTCAATCCGAGTTTTGCCGGTAACAAGCCGTACAATTTTTGAAAAAAAGCCTTCTTTGGTCCTTTCCAGACCCTGAACCAAGGCTTCCTTCTCCTTGCGACCCTTAAGAAAATCAAAAAATCCCATAATTAACAAAAAAGGCTTTCCAAACGGAAAGCCTTTTCAACTTTTGATGCGACGATTAGCGAGAAAAATAATCCTTGACCTTATCGGCGGTTACAAACTCTTCGCGGAAGGTGTAGGCACCGGTTTTTTCGGAACGGCGCGCACGGATCACCTTAACGATTTTTTCTTGTTCGCTGGCTTCTTTTTTCAGGGTTGCTACTACTTTCTTGGCCATGATTCGATGTTTAGGGGTTTAACGCGGAGCAAAAGCAATGCCGAGTATCTTATTTAATTTCTTTGTGAACCGTCACCTTTTTGAGAACCGGATTGTACTTCTTTCTTTCCATCCGATCGGGTGTGTTCTTTTTGTTCTTGGTGGTGATGTAGCGGGACATGCCGGGCATGCCGCTGGTTTTGTGCTCGGTGCATTCCAAAATGACCTGAATGCGATTACCTTTTTTGGCCATGACTGGGGGGATTGGATCGTTAAACGTTCAGTTGGTGTTGCGCTTCAGGCTTAGATACGGCCTTTGGACAGAAAATCATGAATTACCTTGCCCATGCCGTTTTTGGCAATGGTGCGGATGGCCGAAGTAGATACCTTGAGGGTAATCCACTCGCCGGTTTCAGGAATGTAAAACTTTTTGAGTTGCAAATTCGGATTGAACCGACGCTTGGTTTTGACGTTGGAGTGGGAAACATGGTTGCCTTTGATGGCACGCTTTCCGGTTAAATCACAGACCTTGGACATGGGGAGGTTTTTTGGTGTCCTTGACTTTGGAGGCTACTTTTGGGGCGACGACTTCCTGATACGCTGATCCAGAGAGTCCCTAAAAACCATCAAAAAAGCCCTTGCGATCAAGGGACTGCAAAGATAGGTTCTTTGGAGCGTTTTTCAGCCCTTTTTAGCCCAATTCACCATGCCCAACAACCCCATGACCACTGCGCAGGCCCTGCACCTGGAACAAACCTATGGTGCCCAGAATTACCATCCGATTCCGGTGGTAATCAACCGGGCCCATGGTTGCAGCGTCTGGGACCCGGAAGGCCGGGAATACCTGGATTTTTTGTCGGCCTATTCGGCCGTGAACCAAGGCCATACCCACCCCCGTTTGGTTAAAGTAATTACAGAACAAGCAAGCACTTTGACACTGACATCCAGGGCTTTTTATAATGACAAATTGGGGCTGTATTGCGAAACCATGTGCCGGATTTTTGGCTACGATCGCTTGCTGCCCATGAACACGGGGGTAGAGGCGGCTGAGACATCGGTCAAATTGGCCAGACGCTGGGCCTACGAAGTCAAAGGCGTTGAAGCTGAAAAGGCCGAGGTGATTTTCCCGGAAGGGAATTTTTGGGGTCGGTCCTTGGGAGCGATTTCAGCCAGCTCCGACCCCGAATCCCGTGGTGGTTTTGGCCCCTTTGTCCCCGGTATGCGCCAGGTTCCGTACAATGATTTGCAAGCCCTTGAAGAAGCCTTGCAAAACCCCCGAGTTGCGGCCTTTATGGTCGAGCCCATTCAGGGAGAGGCCGGCGTTGTCCTACCCGACCCTGGTTACCTCCAAGGTGTTCGGGAACTCTGCACCCGCTACCAGGTTCTCATGATCGCTGACGAAATCCAAACCGGCCTGGGACGAACCGGTGCCCTCTTGGCCTGCGACCACGAAGGCGTGCGCCCTGACTTGTTGGTTCTGGCCAAAGCACTGGGCGGTGGCATGTTACCGGTTTCGGCCGTCTTGGGTTCGGACGAAGTCATGCTACGCATTCGACCCGGTCAGCACGGTTCCACCTTTGGTGGCAATCCATTGGCTTGCGCTGTGGCCATGGAGGCGGTTCAAATTATCTTGGACGAAGACCTGGCCCACCATGCAGCCATTCGCGGCGAACAGCTCCACCGCGGTTTGATGGAATTGGTGACCGCCTTTCCGGTTCTTCAAGCCACCCGGGGCAAAGGCCTGTTACGGGCCCTGGTCTTTGGGAATGAAGGCTCCGAAACCGCTTGGGATTTTTGTATGCTCCTCAAAGACCACGGTCTATTGGCCAAACCAACCCACGGACACATCGTTCGGCTTGCTCCCCCGCTGATCATCAGCGAGCAACAAACCCAACAAGCCATCGAGATTTTGGCGAAGTGCCTGTCCCAATTGCCTACTCAAGGATAGGAAATGCGGATTAGAGAGCCCTTGATGGACTCTCCAGTCAAAAAAAGTCGGTTAAAGTACCGATTGAACCACCTTGCGGAAGGACTCCGGGTGATTCATGGCCAAGTCGGCGAGGACTTTGCGGTTCAGTTCAATCGAAGAACCGTTCAATTTGCCCATCAATTTGGAATAGGACAAACCCTCCTGACGGGCCGCCGCGTTGATACGGGCAATCCAAAGGTTGCGGAAATGGCGCTTCTTGGCTTTGCGATCCCGGTAGGCATAGACCAAACCTTTTTCGACGGCGTTTTTGGCGACCGTGAAGACCGTGGAACGGGTGGTGAAATAACCCTTGGCTAATTGCAGAATCCGCTTACGGCGGGCGTGGGCGGCTACGTTATTGGACGATTTTGGCATGGGGGCTTATTTACCGATGGTTAACAAACGCTTGATCAAGGCCTCGTTGGTGGTATCCACCAAGGCTCCGTGACTAAGGCGACGCTTCTGCACGGTGCTCTTCTTGGTCAAAATGTGACGCTTGTAGGCGTGCTTGCGCTTGATTTTTCCTGTTCCGGTAAGGGCGAACCTCTTTTTGGCACCGGAATTGGTTTTCATTTTGGGCATAACGCGGTTTTTTGGGCCCCGCAAAGGCCTTGAATCAAAGCCATCGGGGAGCGCGAAGATAAGCTGAAATAAAGTTTTTTGAACCCCTATTTTTTGACCCCTTTGGGAGCCAAAGAGATGAACATACGCTTTCCTTCCAACTTGGGCATGCTTTCGACTTTACCCAGATCTTCCAGCTGTTGGGCAAAGGTTAAGAGCAGCAGCTCTCCCCTTTCTTTGAAAACAATGGCGCGACCCCGGAAGTGCACGTAGGCCCTCACCTTGGAGCCCTCCTCCAAAAAGTTCCGGGCATGTTTGAGTTTGAACTGAAAATCGTGATCGTCGGTGTTGGGACCAAATCGAATTTCCTTCACCAAATTTTTGGCGGCATGGGCCTTGATTTCCTTTTCCTTCCGCTTTTTTTCGTATTGATACTTGCTATAATCGGTGATCCGGCAAACGGGTGGCGTCGCCGTTTCAGCAATAAGAACCAAGTCCAGACCCAGACCCTCGGCCATTTGGAGGGCCTTGGCCAAGGGGTAAACCCCTTGTTCGATGTTTTCACCAACCAGTCGAACCTCTTCGGCGCGGATATTCTCGTTGATGGGATCCACCGGCTTCTGAGGCCGACGGTTAAAATGCGGATTGCGTACGGGCTGGTTGATAATGACCTCCTGGTTTAGTTGGGAAAAGGGTTGATAAATCGAAAGAAAAAATGGCTCATAGAACTGCTTCCAGTTCCTTCTGCAGCAGGGCTACAAAGGCGGGTATTTCCAGGCTCTCGCCCTGACCCTGACCATGACGACGCACCGCCACCGTGCCCGTTTGGGCTTCCTTCTCGCCAATGATTAGCATGTAAGGAATCTTCTGCACCTCGGCATCTCGGATTTTGCGGCCAATTTTTTCGTCACGGTGGTCAACGGTACTGCGAATATCGGCAGCCAAAAGCTCCGATTGCAAATGCTCTGCAAAATCCTGAAACTTTTCGGAAATAGGCAAAATAGCCACCTGTTCAGGGGCCAGCCAAAGCGGAAAATTCCCGGCGCAGTGCTCGATAAGGAGGGCCACAAAGCGCTCCATAGAACCAAACGGCGCGCGGTGGATCATGACCGGCCGGTAACGACCGTTGTCCGCCCCCACATAGGTCAAATCAAAACGCTCGGGCAGGTTGTAGTCCACCTGAATCGTACCCAATTGCCAGGAACGACCCAAGGCATCGTGCACCATAAAATCCAATTTGGGGCCGTAAAAAGCCGCCTCACCGGGAACGGTCACCGTTTTCATGCCCATTTCGGCCGTGGCCTCGATGATGGCTTGCTCCGCTTTGTTCCAGGCCTCGTCCGTTCCAATGTATTTGGTACGATTCTCGGGATCCCTCAAGGAAATCTGAGCGGTGTATTTTTCAAAACCAAGAACATCAAAAACCTTGAGGACAAGCGATATAACCTTCTTGAATTCATCCTTCACTTGATCATCCCGGCAGAACAAATGCGCATCGTCCTGGGTGAAACCGCGGACCCGGGTCAACCCGTGCAGTTCCCCGTGTTGCTCGTAGCGGTACACCGTTCCAAACTCGGCCAGCCGAAGGGGCAGATCCCGGTACGAACGGGGCTTGGTCCGGTAAATCTCGCAGTGATGGGGGCAATTCATGGGCTTGAGCAGGTACTCTTCGCCCTCGTGCGGTGTCAAAATGGGCCGGAAGGAATCCTGCCCGTATTTGTCCCAATGCCCGGAGGTTTGGTAAAGTTCTTTGTGCCCAATATGCGGTGTCACCACCTGTACGTAACCGGCCTTGGTTTGTTGCCTGCGCAAAAACTGTTCTAGGATTTCGCGGACCATGGCGCCTTTGGGGAGCCATAGGGGCAGCCCCATCCCCACCTTTTCACTGAAGGCGAAGAGCTCCAGTTCCTTGCCCAATTTGCGGTGGTCTCGTTTGCGGGCTTCTTCGAGCAAATGCAAATGCTGCTCGAGTTCCTTGGCCTGCGGGAAGGTGATGCCGTAAATACGGGTTAACTGTTTGTTTTTTTCGTTTCCCCTCCAATAAGCACCCGCGGTATTGAGGAGCTTCACCGCTTTGATCGCAGAAGTATCCCTCAAATGGGGGCCTCGACACAGGTCCGTGAACGCACCCTGGGTATAGAAGGTGATACGACCGTCTTCCAGGCCTTCAAGCAATTCCAATTTGTAAGGATCGCCCTTGCCCTCAAAATAGGCTACGGCCTCGGCCTTGGGTACTTCACGGCGCTGAAAGGCCGAAGATTGGCTGGCCAATTCCAGCATTTTTTTCTCCACTTTGGGAAAATCATCGCTGGAAAACGCATGGTCCCCAAAATCGATATCGTAATAAAAACCCTGCTCAATGGCCGGCCCAATCCCCAAACGAATTCCGGGGTAGAGAGCCTCCAAGGCCTCGGCCAAAAGGTGGGCGCTTGAATGCCAAAACGTGGAACGCGCACCGGGTTCATCCCATTTGAGCAAACGAAGGCGGGCTGTTTCGGGAAGACTTCGCTGCAAATCCCAGACTTCACCGTTCACCTCCGCCGCAAGAACCTGTCTGGCCAAGCCTTCCGATAAAGAGCGGGCCACATCCAAAGCCGTCGTCCCCAAGGGATACGTCCGTTGGCTGCCGTCGGGGAGTTGAACGTTGATGGAATCGGTGGTCATGAAGGGTTGAGCGGGGTCGGTTGAAGGTATTTTTTAAAACAAAAAAGCCTGCGAATATACATCATTTGAGCCGGTTAAGCCCCTGCAGGGCCTGAGGATACCCCTTTTGGATGCGAAGGCATTCCCGGTAATCGGCCGATGCTTCCGCCTTGCGGTCCATCATTTCGTAACACAGCCCTCGGTTTGCCAAGGCCGGCAAATCAGCAGAGCCCAAAGCAATGACCCGATCAAAGCCCTGCAAAGCTGGGTCGTATTTCTGCTCCAATAAATCCAGGTAGGCCAGGTTAAAGAGGGCATCCCGATGCGACTTGTTCAATTGGAGAAGGGCACGGTAATCCTGCCGGGCCGAGTCAGGGTAACCCTGGCCCTGCAACAACATCGCCCTGGCGTAGAGAGCCTCCGTATGACCAGGACGGATTTCCAGCACATTGCTGAAATAGCGATGGGCCAAACGAGGGTCTGGTTCGCGCAATCCCAGTTCGAGGTAAGCGGCGTAAAGCCGGGGGTCTTGTTCGATCGCGGTGAGCCAAGCCGAACGTGCCGCGGTGGTATCCTTCTGTTCCAGGTGGGTCATGCCCTTGAGGAGGTAGGCCTCGGCCAAACGTTTGTCACGTCGCAATGCTTCGTTGAGGTATTTGAAAGCCACCGAATATTGACGGTTAATCAAAGCCAATTCCCCTCGCCGCAGGTAAGCTCTCACCAAGTTGGGATTGCGGGCCATGGCCACCCGCAATGCGTCGTCGGCCTCCGATATCAACCCAATCCGGGTGTAGATCTCCCCCAGAATGCAATAAAAAAGAGCATTCCCCGTGTCCAGCAACAAGGCCGACTTGATATCGGCCATGGCTTTGCGCAAGGCTTCCCGGGGCTGATCGGGAGACGCTTCTGCAGCGGCCGCAAGGCCGGAATCGGTCGTGTTGACCGAAACATCGCGGTCGCGTTGCAGCCACCAATCGGCCCGTTCAGCGTACGCCGTGGCATCCGACCCATTCATCGCAATCCGACGATTGAGATCTTTCAAAACAGCTTCGGCATCGGGAGCACTTTTTCGCTCCTCGCCCGCCTTCTGGTTTGCCTGATCGCTGTTGCATGCCAACAAAAACCAAAAACCCAGGGGTAGGAACAAGACGACGACCCAACGTTGCAAGGAACTGACCATTACTTTTGTCAAAAATAGCGTCCCCATGTACAAACACCGCCATTTGATTGAGGTACGCCTTTGGAAAAGGTTCACAGCCGACACGATACCCCTCTTCACCTTGGTTACAGGATTCATTATCAGCATCCTGGCCCTTTCGAACCCCGCAAGTTCCCAATCCATACCCCCGTCGGCGATCCCCAGCGATTCGCTGATCTACCCCTCCGAACAACACTTTGCAAACGCCCGCAGGCTGACCCAAGGCGGGGATAATGCCGAAGCCTATTGGAACTCGGCCTCCAACAGCCTGGTTTTTCAGAGCAACAACCCCGCATGGGGTCTGGAATGCGACCAGATTTTTGTCTTGGACCCCACCCAGTTAAAGGCCCCGAATTTCCAACGCCCCACCATGGTTTCAACCGGCAAAGGCCGAACAACCTGCGCCTATTTTGTCCCCGGCGATGAGCGGGTGATCTGGGCCTCCACCCACGGCGTGCAGGATTCCTGTCCTCCACCCCCCGCCCCCCGTCCGGATCGCAAATACCTCTGGTCCATCGATCCCGCCTATGATATTTACCTCAGCGATCTGAAAGGAGGACAGCAGGAAGTTTTGGTGGAATCGCCCGGTTACGATGCCGAAGCTACCTTCTCACCGGACGGACGTTGGATGGTCTTTACCAGCACCCGGGATGGGGACTTGGACCTCTACCTCATGTCCTGGCCGGAACGCCAAATAACCCGTGTGACCAGCGCTCTCGGTTACGATGGTGGGGCCTTTTTTTCGCCGGATAGCAAGCAACTTATTTTTAGGGCATCCCGCCCCCAGACACCTCAGGAAGTAGAGGAATACCAACAACTCCTCTCCGAAGGCCTGGTCGCCCCCACCCGCATGGAGCTCTTTGTCTGCAACTTGGACGGAAGCGGCCTGCGCCAAATCACCCAACTGGGCGGTGCGAATTGGGCCCCTTACTTTCACCCCGATGGTCAGCGGGTTGTTTTTTCCTCCAATCACCATACCAAACGGGGTTTCCCTTTCAACCTTTTTATGGTCAACCTGGATGGTAGCGGGCTCAAGCAAATCACCTTTGACCCGACGTTTGACTCCTTCCCCATGTTTTCACCGGACGGTCGTCGCCTCATTTTTGCCTCCAACCGTCGCAACGGCGGAACCCGCGATACCAACTTGATTCTCGTAGACTGGGTGGACCGTCCTTAACTTCGCCTGGACCCTAGCCCCTCCGCCTATGCCCGTTTATCACCGCCTGGGACAAATCCCCCCCAAACGCCACACCCAATTCCGCAAGCCCAACGGGGAACTCTACTACGAACAATTGTTTGGGACCGTTGGTTTTGACGGCATGTCTTCCCTGATGTACCATCTGCATCGCCCCACCATCATTCGATCCATGGGCGAAACCCTGGACCTGCGCCCTCAGATTGCCGTCCAACACAATATTACACCGCGGCGGTACCAAGGATTTCAGGTTCAACCCGTGAGCGATTACCTGCACAGCCGGGTTCCCCTTTTTGTCAACAAAGAGATCACCATGGGCCTCGCGGCCCCTTCCGGTAGCAGCCAGGATTATTTTTACAAAAACGCGGACGCCGATGAATTGGTTTTTGTCCACCGCGGAACGGGCACCCTTCGAACCCAATTGGGGAACATTGCCTTCGAAAAAGGCGATTACCTCCTGATTCCCCGGGGGATGATTCATTGTTTTGAATTTGACGGTAACGACAACCGGCTTTTGTACTTGGAATCCAACGATCCCCTCTACACCCCCAAGCGCTACCGCAACTGGTTCGGGCAATTGCTGGAACATTCGCCCTATTGCGAAAGGGATTACAAACTCCCCACCGAGTTGGAAACCCACGATACCAAGGGCTCCTTTGAAATCAAAATCCGCAAACAAGGCATCCTGCATTCGGTCACCTATGCCAGTCACCCCTTTGATGTGGTGGGCTACGACGGGTATAATTTCCCGTACGGTTTCAGTATCTATAATTTTGAACCCATCACAGGCCGCGTTCATCAACCGCCCCCGGTTCACCAAACCTTTGAAAGCAAAGGCTTTGTGGTTTGCAGTTTTTGCCCACGCCTCTACGATTACCACCCCCTCTCCATTCCGGCGCCGTACAACCACTCCAACATTGATTCCGAAGAAATTT
Organism: uncultured Bacteroidota bacterium; assembly: GCA_903856555.1. GTDB lineage: Bacteria > Bacteroidota > Bacteroidia > UBA7662 > UBA7662 > SYHX01. Next base: position 4,761 of record CAIOCC010000025.1, on the reverse strand, counting down.
TGTACTACGTGGATGGGGATTTTATGAGCCGAAACGATGTAAGCCCGGGTCAAATCACGCTGCACCCCGGCGGTATTCCTCACGGACCCCACCCCGGCGCCTACGAGCGTAGCATCGGCAAAACCTCCACCGACGAATACGCCGTCATGATTGACACCTTCCGGCCCTTGGCGATCACCCAACAAGCCATGGCCCTGGACGACGGAACCTATTACCGCTCCTGGATGGAAAGCGCGTACGAATAACAAATCTCACGCAGACCCCTTTGACTTCAACCCTGCCCCCACGATTCCCTCTTTCAACGATGAACCAACCTTTGACCCATCCCGCCCCTGCCTCGGTGAACGAGGATTTCCTCCCCTTGCTGGGCACCGACCATTTGGAGCTCTATGTCGGCAACGCCAAGCAATCGGCCTACTACTACCAGGCCGCTTTTGGCTACGAACTCATCGCCTACGCGGGTCCCGAAACCGGCCTCAAAGACCGGGCATCGTACGTTTTGCAACAAAACAAAATTCGTTTGGTTCTCACCTCCTCCCTGCATCCCGACACCGAAATTTCTCGACATGTGGACAAGCACGGTGACGGAGTCAAATTCCTATCGTTGTGGGTGGACGATGCCCAGGCTGCCTTTGAAGCCACCGTTGCCCGCGGTGCTCGTCCCCATCAAGAACCCCAAGTTCACCAAGACGCCCACGGTCGCGTTGTGACCGCCTCGATTCATACCTACGGCGATACGGTGCACCGCTTTGTGGAGCGCAAGGATTACCAGGGGCTTTTTATGCCGGGTTACGACAGCCCCCGTTGGAAATTACCCGTGGAATCGGTTGGCTTGCAATACGTGGACCACTGCGTTGGGAATGTAGAGCTGGGCGCCATGAACACCTGGGTTGAGTTTTACGAAAAAGTCATGGGCTTTCAGTTGCTGATCACCTTTGACGACAAGGACATATCCACCGAGTATTCGGCCCTGATGTCCAAAGTGGTCTCGAACGGCAACGGCTACGTCAAATTTCCAATCAACGAGCCAGCCGACGGCAAAAAGAAATCCCAAATCGAAGAGTACATCGAGTTCTACCAAGGAGCCGGTGTTCAACACATCGCCGTTGAAACCTACGATATCGTCCACACGGTAACCGAACTACGACGTCGAGGCGTTGAATTTCTCTACGTCCCCGAAACCTATTACGATGATCTCACCGAACGGGTGGGGGCGATTCACGAGGACATTGCCATCCTCAAGTCCCTGAACATCTTGGTGGACCGGGATGAACACGGCTACCTCTTGCAATTGTTCACCAAACCCGTGCAGGATAGGCCCACCCTTTTCTTTGAAATTATTCAACGCAAAGGCGCCAAATCTTTTGGCAAAGGAAACTTCAAAGCCCTCTTTGAATCCATCGAACGAGAGCAGGCCTTGAGAGGGAACCTTTAGGGTTCCGCTTTTAGGAATTGCTTTTCCCCTTCGTGGAGGATTCCCAACGGGACAATCGGCGATCCAGGTTCCAGAGGAACACAAAAAGTCCGGCCTGAATGAGGAGGACCACGGCTAGAACGACGAAAATCTTGCCGTTGCTTCGCATCAGATCCGCCATTTCAACCCCGGAAGACGCCGATGTTTCCGAACCAAGGGCCGTTGAAACCTGCACGGACTGCCATGCATTCCACACCATCAAACAAAAAGGCAACATAGACAACGGTTTAGGATTTGGAGAGAGGAAGAGGGGCCCTGTTGGTGAGGGTTCGGTACCGGGCCCATAAATTGGCCATCCACCACCCTGTCAAGGTCCATCCAAGGACCGCTGGATAGAATACCCAACGCATTCGGCCATCCAAATCGTACGCCGAAAAACCAGGGTTGCCCCCATTGCCAGGGTGCAGGGAATCGGTGAGACGGGGAAGAATAAAGAGCAAGGGGATCAAACAAAAAAACGCCAACACATTGTAAACGGCCGCCATGCGGGCTCGGCGTTGGGCATCCTCAAACGAAGAGCGCAAAACCATGTAGGCCAAATACAAGAGCAAGCCGACAGCGGAAGCGTTCTGCTTGGGGTCACCGCTCCACCAGGCCCCCCAGGTAAACTGGGCCCAAACCATGCCTGTAACGAGTCCCAAGAAACCGAACAAGAGACCGACCAGCCCCAGGGACTGTGCCTGGGTATCGTCGGTGGATTGTTGAAACAACAGATAACGAACCGAATAAACGGCGGAGCCCAGCAGCATCAGCAACATCCCAAACCACATCGGCACGTGAAAATACAGGTTGCGAACCGACTCATTCAGAATCACTTTGCGGGGAACATCGCCCAGCCAACCCATCAGGAAGCTATAAAACAATAGCAAGACCGCCATCCATTTGATGGCCGGATGCAGGGATTTGGGCGCAAGCGGTGCGTTCATAAGAGCAGCCTTGGACGGCGGGTTCAAAGATATCAATCCCTCCAAAGAAATGGGAAAAGAAGGACGCCAAGAGCCAACAACATGAGATTCAGTCCCACCATGGCCCCGGCATAGGTCCAGACCAAATCCCATGACAAGCCGTCCAAGGCCAATTTGGAGAGGCGGTGAACCAAGAGAAGACCGGGGACCAACAAAGGAAAGCCGAGCACCGGCATCAATTGGGCCGGCTGACTGGCCCCTTGGGACATGGCCGATACCAAGGTCAAGACCGTGACCAACATAGGGGCCCCCAACAAGAGGGTCAAAACAAACAGCCCCGTGTCTTGAATTGGATAACCCATCCACAAGGCCATGAGCAACGCACAAAACCCCATGAGAACCCAAAGCATGAGGGTTCCGGTCATGACTTTGGTCAACCACCAGGCCACCCCGGGAACACTGACGCGGTAATAGAGGTGCAGGCCCCTGCTCTGCCCCAGAAAACTTCTTGAAACCGTATAAATCGAAACAAAAAGCACCAGCAACCAATAAAAAGTAAGCCAGGCAGCGGGACCCACCGGGCGCAAAAGAAGTTGTGCGGCAAAGACCCCAGCCACCAAATAAAGCAGCGATCCGGCCAAGGCCTGGGCCTGACGGGTTTCGCGCCGCACATCGTGACCCAAAAGGGCCAGGGCACGACGGAGAAAGGCTGCTTGCTTCATGGAACGGGGCTAAATTAACCTTGGTTCACCAGCATCTTTGCATAATGAGTTCCATCTTCGCCCATTCCCCCCGACCCCTTTCCAAAGTTCTTGTGGCCAATCGGGGCGAAATCGCTTTGCGCATTCTTCGCAGTGCCCGCGAAGCGGGCCTGGAGACCGTAGCCGTTTATTCAGAGGCCGATCGTCGTGCACCCCATGTTCGATGGGCGGATTCAGCCTATTGTTTGGGCCCCGCCCCCTCGTCCGCTTCCTACCTGCGTGGTGAGGCCCTGATTGCCCTGGCCTTGGAACAAGGTTGCCAGGCCATCCACCCGGGATACGGTTTTCTTTCCGAAAACGCCGACTTTGCCGAGGCCGTCGAAAAGGCTGGTTTGATTTTGATTGGACCTTCCTCTCAGAGCATCCGGACCATGGGCAACAAGGTAGCCGCCAAAAAAGCCGTAGCCGGCTTTGAGATCCCCTTGGTGCCAGGAACCGATCACCCGGTTTCCGACCCCGCAGAGGCCCTTCGCATTGCCCAGCAAATTGGCTTTCCCCTCCTTATCAAGGCCGCTGCCGGTGGTGGCGGCAAAGGAATGCGGATTGTGCATCGCACAGAGGACCTCGAAGAATCGCTCAGCACCGCCGTTTCCGAAGCCCGAAGCGCCTTTGGCGATGGTTCGGTTTTCATCGAAAAGTACCTTGAAAACCCCCGCCACATCGAAATTCAAATCCTGGCCGATGCCTCGGGACGCACCGTCCACCTTTTTGAAAGGGAATGTTCGGTCCAAAGAAGGCACCAAAAGCTCATCGAAGAAGCCCCCTCCTCCTGCCTCACCCCCGCTCTTCGAGAGGCCATGGGGCAGGCCGCGGTCCGAGTCGCCAAGGCATGTCAATACCAAAACGCGGGGACTGTTGAGTTTTTGCTGGACCGTAACAACCAGTTTTATTTCTTGGAAATGAACACCCGATTGCAGGTGGAACACCCGGTCACCGAATGCATTACCGGCGTGGATTTGGTGCGTCTTCAATTCCAAGTTGCCGCAGGCGAGCCCCTGCCCTTTGAACAAGAGGACCTCTGTATCCAAGGGCATAGCATTGAACTTCGATTGTGCGCCGAGGATCCTCGCCAACAATTTTTACCAGATTTGGGAACCCTCACCCGCTTTCGTCCGCCACAGGGTCCCGGCGTTCGTTTGGACTCTGGGTACGAGGAAGGCATGGATATCCCTGTTCATTACGACCCCCTGATGGCCAAGCTCATCGTGCATGCCCCGGATCGACCCGCTGCATTGGCGCGCATGCGCAGGGCCTTGGATGAATTTGAATTGGAAGGCTTGGCCTCGACCCTGGAATTTGGACGTTGGGTCATGGACCATCCGGCCTTTGTGGAGGGGCAATTTGATACCGGTTTTATTGCCAATTACTTTAAGGGCGCTGAATCCCTGGACGCGCCACTTCCAGCCTGGGATACAGAAGACCCCAGCGCAGATCCAAGTTCCGAATGGTTGGCAATGAGCGCCATGATTCTGGAAAGTCGTCCTGCAACGAAGAATACCGCTTCCCATGCCGACGCTCATAACACATGGAACGCATCCGAACAAGCGGGGCAAGCTTGGCGAAGACTCTGGAACCCCACCGGCACCTGAAGCCCCTTCTTGTTCGTACCTTTGTACCACGG
>CAIOCC010000024.1 GCA_903856555.1 uncultured Bacteroidota bacterium | reverse complement strand
GAAAGGTCCCTGTAATGGTACGAAACCACCAGAACGCCCCCCATGGCCAAGAAAAGTGCGATTCTACGGTACTTGTTCATGGTTTTTTTTGGCGATGCTTTGACGCGTCCAGAGAACCCATCACACCAGAACCAAGAGATAAATGGAGCCCGTAAAAAGATTCTTCTGCACCGAATACCAAGAGCCGTCGCTGTGATGAATAATCAATGCCAATACCGCCACACGTATAACATTGAATGCATGGATCGCCAAAAGCCCCCAGACCACAAATTTCCCTTTGCGGCTGGACCATGGACCAAAGGCCAAAACAAAAGCCAAAAACAAAATCATCACCGAGAGGCCGTTGCAGCCCTCAATCACCTTGACTTTGGCGATGCTGTCAATCAGAATCCGTTCTTCCTGTAAACCAAGGCTGTGCTCCGACACGGCCGTATAACCCACTGCCCGAAGACCCATGGCGGCATGCTCCCCCAAGATGCGGGACATTGGATCTACATGGGCCCCGCTTCTTTGAAGATATCCTTGGTAAGCAAGACTCATCCCCGCATAGACCGCCAAGAATATAAACAAGAAACGCAAAGCTGGGCGGAACTCCTCCAGCCATGCAGGAAGTAGGCGTGCAAACAAATCTTTCATTTGGGAATAGAACTTTTGAGGCGGTTGTTCATGGAGCTGTTTTGATGAAACCGGTAACGAACCGGACGATAGGGAGCCTCCAGCAGGGTGCTCAAGCGCTTCCGAGTGCTTTGTTCCCAGGCAAGGGAATCGACCTCGCTTTGCAACCATAGATCCGCCTCCAGAACCTTGCCCATCATGGGATGGTCCGGGGTGGATACCGAGGCCTGAAGGACCCAGGGATCGTCACGCAACGCATTCAAAGTTAACAAGGGATCCACCAACACCCCCCCGACCTTGATGCGGTCTTGGTGCCGACCCAGGTAACGAAGGGAGCCATCTGGCAAGGCTTCGGCCCGGTCCCCCGTGGCGATCCATGCCCCGTCAGGGCCCTGAACCCATAGCTCCTGTCCGTTCAATTTCCACGGGAATAACGGCTTCCATAACCCCGGTTGCTGACCCGAGGCCATGGGAAGGATGCCTGCTTCGGTGCTCCCGTAGGTTTCTTTCCAACGGACTTGGGGTTGCAGGGCTGCGATTTGGTCCCGCAAGACGGGCGCCATGGCCTCCGCTCCGTAAGTAATCAAACGCAGATGGGGCCAGGCTTGATCAAAGAATCCGGCCTGCCATAAGCCAAAGAGATGGGCGGGGGTGGTGGGCAGGGTCTGGATACGATGTTGTACCATGGCTGTCCTAAGATGATCGATATGCGAAGGCTCGATCCGAACCAGATGAATTCCACGGCTCAAGGCATAGAACAGGGTATGCAATCCCCCGATGTGATCCGGAGCCATGAGCCATGCCATGGCACCGCTGTTCCTGGCCCAACGTAGGGGGTATAACTTCCACCAATCGGACCAACGGTGCGTCACCCAACGCGCTTGTCCGGTGGAACCGCTGGTACTCAGGTGGAGGGCTCCTTCACTCATGGCTTCTGCCGGACCATGCCCGATCCGAAGGGACTGTCCGTAGGCGGCCGATCGTACCAACGAAAGCGCATAGTCCTGAATCGGTTGATCCGCTGGGTGCAGGGTGTCCGCGTACGGAGATGTGTTATCGTCCAGTACCCTCGCCAAATCCGCATAAGACTGGGTTCCATCTGCCGTACTCAACCATGGAGCCTGACCCAGGGTGCGTGCATGGGCTATCAAAGAATCAACGAGAGGCACGGGAATAGGCGATGGCACCGGTACTTTGATCGTGGTACCAGGATTGGATTTGTTGGTAAAGCTCCTCAGGGGTGGTGAGGGTGGATGAATCTAACCGCTCCAAGACCTCTTGTTGGGCGGTGGCAGGCACCGTTCGCCATAGGGGGGTATCCACAGGCCCGGGGGCCAGGCAATTAACCGCGATGCCCATGGGGGCGAGTTCCTTGGCTGCTTGCCGAGTGAGTTGTTCGGTCGCGGCCTTCATGACGGCGTAGGGTGTTTCACCGGCCAAGACCAAGGGAACCGCTACGGTGCTGAACAAAACAATCATGGGGCGGGGGCTGTTGGTCATGACCTCCCCCTGGTTGGGTTCCGCGGACGAAAACAACCGAGGCATCAACCTCGGAAAATCACGGACCAATCGGCAGGCGGCCCGGAGGTTCAATTGCCATTGCTGTTCCCATGCCATGTCGCTGAGGAGCAGCATGGGTTGGATGGCAGCCTGACCGGCGGCATGGATCAAGAGATGCCAAGGAGCCTGGGACCTCAGTTCCTGCAGGGCCTCTTGGTAGGATCGATCATCGCAGAGGTCCACGGCCATGGCTTGAACCCCCGCAGGGGCCGTTCCTCTTCGGGACCATCCCGTCACCTCCCATCCGTCCTGGACCAACCTGGAGGCGATGGCCGCACCGATACCGGAGGAGGACCCGGTAACCAGGGCGCGTCGAGTTCAGGTTATTTAAAATTACTGATTGAAATTTTGAAATTTCGATTCGACACAATCTATTTAAATGGTCTATTTTCTCCTGGATATTCGATAGTACCATTTATCTTATGTTTGTTATTT
>CAIOCC010000023.1 GCA_903856555.1 uncultured Bacteroidota bacterium | reverse complement strand
CCAAGCGGCACGGAACTGGGAAGCTCCACTAAACACACCGCAGTTCGAAAGGAAGCCGGCTGAAATGCTGGAGTTCAAGGATGTTACCGAGGAGATACACTGAAGCTTGGTGGGATCGTAACCGATCGCCATGGAAATGGCGGCGGTGCTAATCCCGGAAGCCATGTTAATGGTGACGGGTACCAAAACGGTATCGCCAACACAGCCGCTCACTGAGCCAAGGGTGGTAGCAATATTGGGTCCGGCTGGGGCATTAACAGTGATGGTGCCCGTGGCGGTATTGGCGCCATTTGTACAGCCGCCTAACATGGCCACGGTATAATTGTAGGTGCCTGATGCAGTGGGTGTTCCACTGATCGTTGCCGTATTGGATGCCCAAGTCCCGGTAACGCCGGCGGGTAGTCCGCTGAATGAAGCCCCGGTGGCACCAGTTGTGGAATAGGTAATGTTGGAAATCGCTGCACCAAGTGTTAAGGTCTGGCCATTGGATCCGGCAGCCGAGCTGAGGGTGATCGTATTGTTGGGGGTAACCGTCACGGTGCGGGTTGCGGTTGCATTGGCGCAGCCTCCGGAACCTGTGACCGTGTAGGTCATGGTGGCCGTTCCAGCAGATACGCCGGTGACAAGTCCGGTGGAGGCGTTAATTGTGGCAACGCCGGTCGCGCTGCTGGTCCAACTCCCGCCGGAAATAGTGGATGCAAAGGTGGTCGTCCCGGCAACACAGGCGGATTGGGTCCCGCTGAGGGTTCCTGCCGTTGGTTGGGTGGTCAAGATGATGGCTGTGGCCGCTGAAACAGTGGAACAAGTAGGTGCATTGAAGACCACGACGCTATAAGAACCGGCGGCGTTGGCGGTGTAGGAAGCGTTGGTGGCACCGGGAATGCTCGCACCGTTGAGTGCCCACTGGTAGGTGAGGCCTGTTCCGGTGTTGGCGTTCAAAACAACCGAACCCCCTTGACAGAAGGTGGTCGGACCAGCAGGCGTAATGCTTGCTGAAGGGGGGGTACAAGGAGGGGGACCGGAGGCACCGCAAGTTACAGAACCATTGACAAACGAAACATTGGGGATAACATCGGCGAATTCATCGGCGAATTCACAATTACCAGGGGTTGCAACATCCCAATTAACGGAGGTATTACCTGTTGAAACGACTCTAAATCGGAGGTTAAATAGAAGCCCATTCACCGTGACTGGCGTCAACGCGAACCATGCAGCCCTGAACTGTCTTCGTGTTGTTGATGAATAGGGGGCGTTCGCGGTCAGGTTCGAAAAATTACCACAATTACTCAAAAAACCTGCGCTGATGGCCGAATTTAGGCTGGTAACCGAACTTATGCATTGAAGTTTGGTCGTGTCATAATCAATGGCCAAGGAGATAGCGGATGTGCTTATACCCGATCCCATGCTAGCCGTAACCGGTAGAATGACCGTATCACCCACGGCACAATTAGCCGCATTAAAATTTCCAACGGTGGCAGTTACGTTTTGAGCTGAAACAGTTTGTGTCAGCAAAAAGCTCACCAAGAGGAAAAAAATCGACGAAAAGTAGGTTTTACGCAGCATAAATCAAGTATTAAGGAGTCGGTAAAAGGGCTATTTGAGCGTATTTATAGGGTTTTCGGCATGGTAATCCTTGTAAAGGTAATTAAAACCCCTTCAATTTGGAACAACCCAAGAAAATTATAAGGATTTCAATGAAGCGTATTTAACGCCCTGATTGGAGGGTAATCTGCTTAGCGAACCAAACTATGGTAGGTGCGTTCCATTCACATCGCCAACACAAAGCCCCATGCTGTTTCCTGAGTTAGAACCAGAAAAAACGGTCAGATTTTTCCTGTCAAAAACCCAGTTTCCTACAGGAAAAGAGGTTAACAACCCTGTAAATCGCCTGTTAACTAGCAGGGCATCGGTGGAATTGACGGATCCAGTACCATTCACATCCGCTGCTTTGAGGTAGAGACCCGTCAAGAGGTTGGTCGCTCCAAAATGGCGGTTGATGGCCAAGGCATCGGCGGCATTGACGCCTCCCCAAGGCAGGGAGTCTATCCAAAGGATTTGGTAGGCTCCGGCTATAATTCCTGGGGCGGATATCTGACCATTGCTTCCTGTACGGCCGTTCCAAACCGTCTCATTGCCCAATTGAAGCCTTAAAGGTTGTTGATTGAGTGGGTTTTGGGCAGCATTCCCGTACACAACGGTGAAGTTCACATTTCCAGAGCCCAGGCAACTGCAAAGGTTTTTGGTTGATTGAACGGCTGCCACCTGTGGCGCCGTGTAGGTTGCCTTGATCCAAGCTTTTTGAGCGGCTTGCGATGCTTGGAGGTTGCGGTAACGAAGGGTAAACCAACCGGTCTGGTTCGGGAGAAAGGCAATGGTTTGACCGTTTGCGATAGAAAATTGACCATAAACCTGGCAATTTTGGTCTAAAACATCCAATTGAACGGTTGAAAGAGAATCTTCTAGGAACACCCTTACGCTCGCTGTACTGTCTTTCTGGCAAAAAATCCTCCCAATGACCCGGCAGGCCAGGCTTTGTTGCGGTGTTTTGCCTCCCTGCTGCAAGCTAGAGGCATGAGAATCTCCTAAATCGTTGTCCATTTCCCATTCTTGAGTCGTCGTTCTGACGGGCCGGGAATAGGGCAAGGTGGCCGCTCCAACGGGCGCCCACACACTGTATCCTCTTCGGCCAGAGGGTGCCGTGCCATCGCAGGGTGGGATGCCTAGGTTGACTTTGCCACCACTGTAAACGGTTATTTGACCGGTATTAGCTCCGGAATAATCCATCAATACGGTCCCATCGGCCCACGTAGTCTGTACTCCCGTTAAGTTTTGCCAGGCGCTAAATTGGTCATTCATGGCAATCAGGGCCTTTCCTTGCCTTTCGATCACCAGCGCATCAGGAGCTTGCCAACGAACCAAGTAGGAGCCGTCTTTGAATCGAAGGTTTTGATGACACCAGATGAGGTTGGCAATATCGCTGCGGACAGGTAGGCTGGCTGTTGAGGTGGGCTGGTGGGTCCAGCGGTTACCGTTTTGGCCTATGTCAAACAAGTCCTCAAAAAAAATCTGGGGAGCCCCGTCCACCGATAAAGCCAAGGCATGGGCCAGGGAGCTACGAACATCGTAGGGGTCCACGTGGGGTCCAAGTTGTTGACTGGTGTTCCAACCACTGTAATTCCCTTGGGCGTTAAGTTGGGGTCTGAAGGTGTCATGGTTATTCACAAAGGGCACCGTTCGACCCCGGTTGGATTGTTGATACGAGGGCGCTGTTCCCAAATCAAATTGGCCCTGTCCCTGAACCAAACCTGTGATAGCATTGCGAAGGGCAAAATCAAAGGTTCCGGCTCGATTTTGGACAGCGTTGGTCCAAGCGTCCAGGTCACCGGCTCCGCCAACCCATTCGCCGACCGCAAACATTTGATTCCCAACACTCGCCCAACCAGCACTGTTTTGAAGATTCCAAAGAAAATCTTCGGTAACATAATTAGGGAAGTGTTTGACCGCGTCTAGCCGAACCCCGTCCCAGCCGCATTGCTTCTTGTACCAAATAAGCCATGAGCGCATTTGATCGCGAACATAATTAGAACCTTGAGGCGGGTTAAAAACGGCGTTACTGCTTAGGCCGTTCGAGTTACTTTCATACGAAAAATCAGGTCCCCAAAATGGCGAATTGATATCGTTGGTGCAGCAGGCGTTCGATGGGTTCGGATAAAAATTTTGCCAATTTTTGGGAAAGCGTCCTGAACGGGACAAATACTGCGAAGTGGTTTCGTTATCAGCGGGAGTAACATAACTCACATAGCGAAAATTCTTGTAGCGATTGGTCTGCCCATCGTCCATGGCGGCAGGATCTTGACCGCCGGCCCCGGTATTGCTACCAGCGTTGGTTAGATGATTCAAGACCAAATCTTGAATAACATCAAGACCATTGGCCTTGAGGACCGCCACCATTCGAAGCAATTCATCCTTGTCGCCCATGCGGGTTTTGAGATTTCCTTTTTGGAATTTATCTCCCAGGTCGTAGTGGTCAAAAGGCGCGTAACCAACACTGGATGGGGTGTTGTTCTTTACATTGGGCGGAATCCAAACAGCATCAATTCCGATTTCTTTTAAGCGTGGTGCGAGGACGGCGAGGTAATTGGCCCAACCGTTCGGGTAGTTGTTGTTCCAATAGTCCCACCAAAATCCTTGCAATACGATTTGTCGGTTGGTAGCGTATGGGCTGGTTTGGGAATATGATTTTAGAGAACCCATAAGGCAGGCAATGGACAGGAGAGCAGTAGCCAGGTTCCTCATATTTTTTTCAATGTTAATTAGAAGCTTTTGGAACAATGTCAATCCACAAAATTAGGATTTCTATTTTTAAAAAAAAGTCTAAAAAAAACAGCGTTCCTTCCTGAGAAAGAACGCTGTTAAAAGTGCATCAATTATTATTTGACGATAGTCAATTTTTGAGTGCCCGATTGCGTCAAACGATTTGAGTCAAGAGTCCAAACCATTTG
>CAIOCC010000022.1 GCA_903856555.1 uncultured Bacteroidota bacterium | reverse complement strand
ACCGCCCTGATCGTCCGGCCCGTCCGTCTTACGGCGACCGCCCTGATCGTCCGGCCCGCCCGTCTGTTGGCGACCGCCCAGATCGTCCGGCCCGTCCGTCTTACGGCGACCGCCCAGATCGTCCGGCCCGCCCGTCTTACGGTGACCGCCCCGATCGTCCGGCCCGTCCAACCCGCTCGGCTGGAGGTGACCGTCCCGATCGTCCCGCCCCCAAATCACAGCGAATCGATCGACTCAAAAAAAACCTGGAAGACATGGACCGGACGCCGGGCCTTGACTTGGCAGCAGAGTGGAATGATCTCCAACTCCAAAATTTATCCCAAGAATTTGCTCCAGAGCCTGATTCCGAACCCATCCCCAAAGCCCGGCCCCGAACCAAGCCCAAAGTGGCGAAGTCCAGTGATGCCTTGGCTTGGCCGATGCGAGTCAATCGCTATGTGTCCCTCTCGGGGCTTTGTTCCCGGCGAACGGCTGATGAGTTGATTAGTGCCGGTCGGATCACGATCAATGAACAGGTGGCCGATGTTTTGGGTACCAAAGTCAACGCGGACGATGTGGTTCGTTACGACGGGGAGGTCTTGACCCTCCGGCGCTATGTTTATGTGTTGTTAAATAAACCCAAGGATTATATCACAACCATGGACGATCCCGAAAATCGCCGAACCGTGATGGAATTGGTTGAAGACGCGACTAGTGAACGTATTGTTCCAGCAGGTCGTTTGGATCGTAACACAACAGGTTTGTTGTTATTGACCAACGATGGCGATTTAATTCAAAAATTAACCCACCCTTCCTCTGAAATAGCAAAAATTTACGCGGTTGAATTGGATAAGCCACTGTCGCAGAAGGACTTTTCCCAAATCTTGGAAGGCCTTCCTTTGGACGATGGACTGGCGCGGGTTGATGCCTTGGCTTGGCCCGAACCCCGCGACAAAAAATTGGTGGGCTTGTCATTGCACAGCGGCAAAAACAGAATCGTTCGCCGAATTTTCGAGCACCTGGGTTACGATGTTCAACGGTTGGATCGGGTTTCCTATGCCGGTCTAACCAAAAAAGACCTACCTCGGGGCCATTGGCGCTACCTAAGCGAGAAGGAAGTTCGCTTTCTCAAGGCCGGTAAGAAAGTCTTCTAAAGAAGGTCCTATTCTTTAGGGGTGAACGGTGATTTTTTGCCTCAAAAGGCTTTGACCATTGTTATCCAGAAGCCGTAGGTAATAAGTTCCGGACGCCAAATTCAAGCCGTTTAGGTCGAGTCGTTCTTGGAGCGATCCGGATTCCAGGTTTTGGAAAGGCCAGCGCTGGGCCGACTTGCCGTCTATGGTCAGGATTTCCCAGCGAGCTTTGGCCGGGGCCTGCTGCTCCCAGCCAAGGTTGATTTCGTTACTAGCGGGTTGCGGCCAGCAGCGGACCTGGCTCTTCACGGCGATTTCGTTGACCGATACGGTGCTCTGGGGGATGCTCAAGGTCTGCCGAACCAAACTGTTGTTGCGACCCGATATACCGCAGGCATAAAACCCAACGGTTCCGCTACCTGCGGCTGGTGCTACCCAGTTAAAGGTCCACGTTGAGGGGGATCCACTGGCTGCGGAACGGTGGGTCACCCAACGATTTTGCTGAATTTGAAGCGAGGCAGGGACTGTGAGCGTACCCAGTGGGTTGCCCGATGAGGATTGCGCACTGAATTGAAAACCCTTGGAACCGCTCCCTGAAACGGTGATGGTGATGGAATACGTAGCTCCGGGGATATAACCGGATGCCAACGAAGGGCTGGTGCTGATCAGGGTGCTGATCACCGTGTTGGAGGCTGGACCGTGGCAACCACCGGCAGCGCACGTTGCCCCGCTCTCCGCAGGTCCCCCACTACGACCCGCTGGAGCCCCTGTTGGATTGCCGGTGAGGGGGTTCAGTGCGTCAAGGGCAAAAGAAACGACCAAGGCAACGGTGGCGATAGCGAGTAAAAAGGGGGTTTTTTTCATGATAAAAGGATTTCTATCAAAATTCAATCAAAAACCCGTAGAAACCTATATCTTGTGGCCTTAAATTTTTATTAATCATGAACGAAGGAATTGTAAAGTTCTTCAACCAGACCAAAGGTTTTGGTTTCATCCGGGAGGAGAACAGCGGCACAGAATATTTTGTGCACGCTACGGGACTCATCGACAAGGTACGTGAAAACGACCGCGTTAATTTTGAGCTCAAAGAAGGCCGTAAAGGTCTTAATGCTGTGAATGTCAAATTGATCCAGGATTAATCCGGACGTTGCAACCACCGCTCACCACCGCCCCTCGGGGCGGTTTTTTTTTGGGAAAGAGTGGCCAACAGCCCCCCTCAAAGACTTAAAAATTAGTCTTTTGAACGCAAAAATCCGCCCCTCGAAAAGCCTATATTTGCCGTCCCTTAAGGACCTAGCTTAACCCAACGAGCCGCCTCCAACCGCCCCAAAATGCGATCAAACCAAGCGAACGCTGCCCCGACCCCCCACGGCATGAAAATTTTTGCCGGTCAGGCCACTTTGGACTTGGGCGGCCGCATTGCCGAGGCCTACGGGGATCCCTTAGGGGATTCTTCCCTTTTGCGCTTCTCGGACGGGGAATTTCAACCCGTCTTTAACGAATCTGTGCGGGGTTGCGATGTCTTTTTGGTGCAGAGCACCCATGCCCCCGCGGACCATTTGATGGAGTTACTCCTGATGATTGATGCCTGCAAGCGGGCATCTGCCCATTACATCACAGCCGTTATTCCATATTTTGGCTTGGCCCGTCAGGACCGTAAAGACAAACCGCGGGTGCCCATAGGGGCCCGTTTGGTGGCCGATATGCTCAGTGCTGCCGGGGTGACCAGGGTCATGACCATGGATTTGCATGCGCCTCAGATTCAGGGATTCTTCAATGTTCCCTTTGATCACTTGGACGCTAGCACCATTTTTGTTCCCTACGTCAAATCCCTTCAATTGGGCCAGGTTGCGATTGCTGCACCGGATATGGGGGCTGCCGCCCGCGCTAAGTTTTTTGCATCTCACTTGGATTGTCCCATCATCGTCTGCGACAAAACGCGGGCACGGGCCAATGTTGTCGCCAAGATTCAGGTGATTGGGGATGTCAAAGGCAAAGACGTGGTCATCGTTGATGACTTGGTGGATACCGCCGGGACCATCGTGATGGTCGCTGATCAATTGATGCGCAAAGGAGCCGCTTCGGTGCGGGCCGTATGCACCCACGGTGTCTTGTCAGGGGAGGCCATTGCCCGCATTGAGGATTCCGCTCTTACAGAATTGGTGGTCACCGACACCATCCCGGTGCGCGCATCCACCCCCAAAATCAAAGTCTTGTCGGTGGCCGATCTTTTTGCGCAATCCATTCGGAGTGTTCGCGAATTTTCATCCATCAGCCACTTGTTCGAAGTCAAAGTCAAATCTCATTAATTTTACATCACCTAAACCCCCCATCACCAAAATCCAAACGCTATGAAATCGATCAATTTGAGCGGTTCTCTTCGAGAGAACGTAGGGAAGTCTGATTCGAATCTATTGCGTGCAGAAGGCAAGGTTCCTTGCGTATTGTACGGCAATGCGGCTTCTCAATCCCATTTCTGGGCCCATGCCTATGATTTGAAATCCGTCTTATTCACCCCTGAGACCTTCAAAATCATGCTTGACCTTGACGGCAAAAAACACACCTGTGTTGTCAAGGATGCCCAATACCATCCATTGAACGGCGCCATGCTCCATGTCGACTTTATGTTGTTGGATTCCACCAAGGTGGTTAAGTTGAATCTTCCGTTGGAATTCGTAGGGACATCCCCCGGGGTCCGTGCTGGTGGAAAATTCGCATCGCGTATGCGTTCCATTACGGTCAAGGGTTTGCCTGACCAAATGCCGTCTTCGGTCAAGGTGGACATTTCCAAAATGGAGTTGGGTGGTGTTGTTCGTGTGAAGGACATCGTTGCTGAGGGCTTTACCTTGGTGGCTGCACCGAACAATCCTGTGGCCGCTGTGACCATACCGCGCGCTATGAAAGGCGCTGTTGCCGAGGCTTCCAAATAATTCACCCTTCCGCTTGGCGGAGGGAGATGATGACCCCGTGAATAGGTAAACACCTTCAACAGGTACCCATGAAGTTCCTGGTTTTTGGCCTGGGGAATCCCGGTTCAGAATACGCTGATACGCGCCATAATGTAGGCTTTATGGTCTTGGACCGCCTACGAAAGGAGTTGAGCTCGGCCGATGATTTTGCCAGCGGGCGCTACGCGTCGGTTTGCAACGGTCGGCAGGCGGGCAAACAGTTTGTGTTGGTCAAACCTCAGACCTTCATGAATTTGTCGGGTCAGGCTGTGCGTTATTGGATGCAATCCGAGAAAGTAGAGAACGATCGTATTCTGGTGATCACGGATGATTTGAGTTTGCCCTTCGGTCAAATTCGTCTCCGTGGTTCTGGCAGCGCCGGGGGCCACAACGGTCTTGGTCATATTGAAACCGTGCTCGGCAACAACCAATACGCCCGCTTGCGTGTTGGCATCGGTCGGGATTTTGCGCCGGGTCGTCAATCCGACTACGTGCTGGCTCCTTTTGGAAAGACGGAGCAGGAGACCCTACCTGACTTGTTGGAACGTTGTTCCAAAGCCGTTTTGGCTTGGGCTCTTCGGGGGCTCGGTCCGGCGATGAACGAGTTCAATCGGACTTAACACACCTTGCAGCGCAGGTTCGGGCGTCCGTTGATGTAGCCACTCAATTGGTCTCCCACCTGGACGGGGCCTACCCCGGCAGGTGTTCCGGTGTAGATCATATCCCCCATTTTGAGGGTAAAGTATTTGGAAACAAAAGCAATGATTTCTGCAAAGCCAAAAAGCATGTCCGACGTATGGCCGATTTGACGGACTTCGTCGCCGATTTGTAGGTTAAAGGCAAAGCCTTGTTCCAGAGCTGCCGGATCGGTTTCCAGCCAATCTCCAAGAATGGCGGAACCATCAAATCCTTTGGCCAGCTCCCAGGGAAGTCCTTTGGACTTGAGTTGTTCCTGCAGGGTTCGAGCGGTGAAATCAATACCCAGGGCAACGCGGTCCACATAGGACAATGCAAATTTGGGCTGGATGTGTCGTCCATTGCGTCCTATCCGTAACACAATCTCTATTTCATGGTGAACATCTCCCAAGTGATCCGGGAGAAAAAAGGGTTTTCCGTCTCGGACCAGGGCTGTTTCTGGCTTCAGAAAAACCACGGGCTCCGAGGGGCGAGGATTGTTTAATTCCCGCGCATGTTCATCGTAATTACGTCCTATGCAAATGATTTTCATGGTATTGCATTTTGTTTAAGGTCCAATTAGCTAGCTCCTCCACGTAGGAATGATTCGCTTCAAAGGGCACCCCCGCTTGGTGGTAAACGTCGTTGATTGATACGGTGTTACCGAGGGCTAGGGCTTCACGGTAGGCGGCGAGTCCACGCACCGGATCGCTTGTACAGTTTCTCCAAACACCCAGCGCGCCGATTTGGGCAAAACCGTATTCGATATAATAAAAGGGCATTTCAAAGAGGTGCAATTGACCTTGCCATTGGTAATCCAACCATTCGTCCAATCCGCTCCAATCAACGATGGGGCTGGTGTATTGCTGCAGGAGTTCTTTCCACGCGTGGCTGCGTTCGTTCCTGGTATGCCCCGGATGGGTGTACATCCAATGTTGAAAAGCATCAATGCAGGCAATCCACGGAAGTACGCCCAAGGCTCGTTGGATTTGTTCATAGGAGGCGCGGTGCAGGTCTTCGGGGTTTCCAAAAAAATGGGGGTAAGCGACCATGCTTAGCAATTCCATGCTCATGGACGCCAACTCGGCGGTTTCGGAAGGGGTTTGTCGATACACATTCAGGCGCAGCGGGTGGACGAGGAAGGAATGCACGGCATGACCGCCTTCGTGCATCATGGTTTCCAGGTCTTCCATGGAGCCAGTTGCATTCATAAATACAAAGGGAGCCCCGCTTTCCATCATCGGGTAGTTGTAACCGCCGGGGGCTTTGCCTTTGCGGGATTCCAAGTCAAAGCGGCCCATGCGGTCCATCGTCGAGAGGCATTCCCCAAAAAACGGATCCAGCTGTTGAAAGGCCGCTATACTTTTTTGAATCAAATCTTTTTGACCTTCAAAAGGGTGCAGGGGTTTTTGACCCGCGGGGAGTGCTTTGAGATCCCAAGGCCGTAGGCGGTCCAGGCCATTGATCAAGGCTTTGTTATGGTCAATGTGCTCTTTGAGTGGCATGAAGGAATCGCGGACCGATTGATGAAAGGTTTCGCATTCCTCAACGCCGTATTCAAAGCGGTTCAGCTCGCGGAATCGATAATCCCTGTAATTGGCAAAACCGGCGTTGATGGCCACTCGATGTCGAAGGTCCAACATGCGATCCATAAGGCCTTGCAAATCTTCGCCAATCCCCGCCCTGGCCTCCATGATAAGGCGATAAACGGCTTCGCGTTGGGAGCGGTCCGGGGATTTGAGCAAGTTCTGCGCCTGGGGTAGGGTGTACTCCTGTCCGTTGTAGACAATGCTGAGGCTGCCTGTTTTGGCCCCGTATTGGCTTTCGAGGCCTTTGAGTTCCGTTTGAAGGGGGATGTTCTCTTCGCGGTACAATGCTCGGGCGTTGCGGACCATTCGAAGCAGCCGATCAAAGCCAGGTTCGTGGTAGGAGTCCAACCCGGGGTAGGCGAGCATTTTGCCGTTCAAGGCATCGTCCAAGGGAGCTATTTTGGGGTAGATCTCCTGAACAAAGAAATCGTAGGCCTTCCTTTTGTCGGTGTTTTCGGTATCGCAGCTCAACGCGACATAGAGCCAGGCTTGGTGCTCGTCCAAGCAAGATTCCAGTTCCGAGCGGTTGGCCAGCCAGGTAGCAAAGGCCCCGTGGTCGTTCGAGCCATGGGTGGAACCCTCGACCGCCTCTGCGGTCCAATCAATGTTAAGAAGACGATTGTAATAGGGCTCGATGACCTCAAAGGAGGTTGGTTGGAAATCCGAAGCAACAAAACTTCGATTCTTGGTTAGATCCAGCATGCGTTGGTAGGGGGCTATGGACGTTAGCGGTAGGCCACGCGAGAAAGACGGCGCAGGAACCAACGACGGCGGACGCTATTGCGTTCGGAGACATAATACATCGCCGGCAAAAGGATCAACGTAATAAGGGTTGAGAAGGTCAGGCCAAAGATGATGGTCCAACTCAGTGGACCAAAGAAGGCCACCTGATCACCGCCCAGGTAGAGATGGGGTTCAAAGCGGGCAAAAAGGCCTGGAAAATCGATGTTAAGGCCCAAGGCCAACGGCACCAAACCCAACACAGTGGATGCTGCGGTTAGGAAGACCGGGGCCAAGCGGATTTTGCCGGCTTGTATGATGGCTTCTCGCAAGGGTATTCGTTGTTCCTTGCGGATCAGGTCGATGAATTCCACGATGAGGATGCCGTTTTTGACCACGATACCGGCCAGCGCCACAATGCCAATACCGGTCATGATAATGGACATGGTCATGCCAGTCATAACATAACCCAAAAGAACACCAATAATGGAAAACAATATTTCGGATAAGATCATAAGGGTTCGGTTCATGGAATTGAACTGAAACATCAAGATCATGAAAATCAAGCCTACAGAGATCATGAGCGCATTGGAAAGAAAGCTTCCCGCTTCGGCTTGTTCTTCTTGTTCCCCGGTCATGCGGATACCGGTTCCTTCGGTGGCCTCAAAACCGTTGAGTGCGTCGTTAATGGAAGCCACCACTTGGTTGGGTGTAAATCCGCTCAAGACATTGGAGCTGAGGGTCACCACTCGCTTTTCGTTTTTGCGTTTGATACTGCCTAGCGAGGAGGTGTACTCGATGTTCGCAACCGCCGATACCGGTAATTGACGGACCGCCCCTCCGGCGTTCATATCCCGAAAGGTGATGCGAGCATTGAGAAGGCGGTTGAGATCTTCGCGGTCCACCCTAGAATAACGAAGTTGGATAGGGATTTCGTCGTTGTTACTCCGAAACTTGCTGGCTTCTTTGCCAAAAACGGCTGAACGAATTTCCGACCCAATTTGGGCAGTGCTGACCCCTTCTCGTTGGGCCCTTTCGCGGTCAATGCGGACGAGTAACTCGGGTTTGCTTCGCTCCAAATCAATTTTTAGCTCTTCCACCCCAGGGACATTGCATGAATCCAGGTAGGCCTTGAGGGCCTGGGCATTCTGCCCCAGGACCTTGAAATCCTGCCCGGTGACTTCGATGTTGATGGGTTTGCCGGTTGGGGGTCCACCACGTTCCTGGTCCACCGCGATTTCGACACCGGGAATGCCTTTGATGCGGGCACGGATCGAGTCCAGCAAGGGCAAAGTTCGCATCCCGTTGCGGTCTCCAAAGGCAATAAACGCCACGGTGACCTTGCCTTTGTGGGGTGCAACCGATTGATCGCGCTCCATAGGGTCGCCGGCTCCTATGGCCACATTGGTAACCACCGATTCCACCAGAGGGTTCCGGGGCCCTAGAACGTCCATGACCTTGGTTTCGACCAATTGGGTCAACGAATCGGTGACTTCGGCCCGGGTACCGATGGGCGTGTTCAAGTATACATACACAAAATTGGGTTCACCCGTCGGAAAGAAGGCGATTTTGACCCGACCGCTGTTCACCGAAAGGCCGGTCAGTACAAAACTGAGTACCAGCAATCCAACAGTTCCCAGCATCATGTATGCCGGGCGCCGGCCTTGGAGACACCATCGTAGCACTTGTTCGTATCGGTTTTGGACCGAGGGCCAGGTGTGATTTTGGAATTTTTCGATCATTGGACTAAGCACCATTCGGTTAATCCAAAGCAAGGGGACAATAAATAACACAAAATTAGCAAGTCCGGTGGAGCCGGCCAGGTGCAGGAATCCACCCACGACGGTGAGGGTGGCCGAGGCTATCATAAGACTACGGCGTGATCGTGTTTTCTGGGTTTGAATTTCTTCGGGCGTTTCCGGCTCTGCTTTCATGAACTGCACTGCAAAGACCGGGTTGATAATATAGGCCACGAGCAACGAGGACAAAAGGGTCAAGATGAGCGTGACCGGCAGGAAATACATGAATTTGCCGACGATACCATCCCAAAATGCCAGCGGCATAAAGGGGGCCACGGTCGTGAGGGTCCCTGCTAACACGGGCATAAAGACTTCGCCCGCAGCCATTTTGGCGGCCGTAACAATGTTTCGACGGCCTCGGTCAAAGAGACGGTGGGTGTTTTCAATCACTACAATAGCATCGTCCACGATGACTCCAAGGGCCATGAGCAGAGCAAAGAGAACAATCATGTTCATCGTGAAGCCCAGGCTGGGCATGAACATAAAGGCCAAGAACGAAGAAACCGGTACCGATAGGCCCACAAACATGGCGTTGGTGGTTCCCATAAAGAACATGAGAACGAGGGTGACCAATACAAAACCGATGATGATGGAATTGGTCAAGTCGTTGACGGTGGTTCGGGTGACCCGGCTTTGATCCCCTGAAACGGTGATTTTGAGATCGCTGGGTAGGACGGATTTGGCCTCTGCGATCAAGGCGTTAATATCGTCGGATGCCTGAATGAGGTTTTCGCCGGAACGCTTGATCACATTGAGTGTAATAACTTTCTGGCCGTTGAGACGGGCATAGCTCTGTTTGTCTTTGTAGCCGTCGGTTACTTTGGCAATGTCCTTGAGGAAGACGGACGATCCATTCATGGAGGTCACCACCAGGTTACCCAATTCGCTGACCGATTGAAATTCCCCCAGGATCCGGATGCTGCGTTGCTTGTCGCCGGTGTTAATGTTACCACCCGACATGGTCATGTTTTCAAAGCGTATGGTCCGCTCGATATCGTCCATGGTCATTTTGGCGGCCTGCAATTTGAACATGTCTACATCAACCTGGATTTCGCGGTCCAGGGCACCGACCATGTCGACGCGGTTAATTCCCTTGACATCTTCGATTTTGTCTTTGAGATCGGTGGCGTACTTCTTGAGACGATCCAAGTCAAAAGGCCCCGAAATATTCACAAACAGAATGGGAATCTCGGAGATATCCAACTCCATAACGCGGGGGTCCTGGGGCAGATCTTTGGGCAAGTCGGTGCGGGCTTTATCGACCGCGTCCTTGACTTTTTGTTTGGCGACGGCGACGGATACATCGGTCCCGAATTCAATGACAACATTTGCAAAATCCTGTTGGGAATTGCTGGTCATTTTTTTGACACCTGACAGGGTCCCCAATTGTTTTTCCAAAGGCCTGGTAACCAGGTTTTCCATGTCAGCGGGGGATGTACCCGGGTACACGGTGGTCACAAAAAAGGTGGGAACCACCACCTCCGGGAATTGTTCCTTGGGAATGGTATTGTAAACCGATAGTCCGGCCAGTGTTATAATAACCGTCAGAATGAAGATCGTGATTCGGTTATCAATGGCCCAGCTGGTGGGCTTGAATTCTTTGAATGAGCTCATGGCAGGGTAATGGCTTGGCCGTCGTTAAGGTCGTTGTAACCGGTGGTAATGATGCGGTCTCCGGCTTGGAGTCCTTGGAGAATTTCGGTTTCGATGCCGTTGGAACGACCGGGGGTTACCGAGACCCTTGAAGCCTTGAGGCTTGTTCCTTCACCGCGGACGACCATCACAAAGGTGCCTTCGTCGGAATTCTGCAGAAGGTTCACAGGGATTTTGATGGCTTTGTTGGTGCTGTAATCGTTGATTTTCATACCAACAATCATGTTGGGACGGTAGAGTCCTTCGCGGTTGTTGAGGGGGACTTCGGCCCGGAAGGTACGATTCAGGGCGCTGATGGAACGGGCAACGTAGGCAATGCGACCCTGGGCGCTCAGGTTGAGGTCTTTGAATTCCAAGTCTACCGTAGCCCCTTCGCGGACGCGACTCACATAGCTTTCCGAAAGATCGGTGATGACACGCAGGTCGTTAAAGTTGACAACCCGTACGGCCGGCATCCCCATGGCGGTCGATTGCCCCAACTTGAGGTAGACCTGATCCACCGTACCGCTCACGGGGGCTTTGATGCGGGTCATATCCAATTGGGATTCGATGGTGGACAATCGACGTTCCAGGCTTTCTTTTTGGTTTTTGGCATTGAGGTATTGGACCTCGGAGCCGATGTTTTGTTTCCAGAGGTTGGATTGTTTGGTGTAGAGTTGTTTAGCAAAGTCCAGTTGGCCCTTGATTTCTTCGATGCTCTGCAGCAAAACGGTTTGGTCCAATTCAGCCAGGATCTGACCTTTGGTGACCTTTTGTCCTTCTTTGACTTTGATGTTACGAACAACCCCCATGCCTTCGGCTGTTACTTCAATGCTTTGGCGGGCATCCACGGTGCCCTGGACTTCAACCCAGGTGCGAAAGGGGCTCTCTTCCAGCGTCAATGCTTGGACCACTTTGGTTTTGGTATTGGCAGCCGAATTGTCCGCGGTTTTGGAGCCGCTTTGGCGGAGTTCTTTTTGCAGCTTTTGGATTTCGGCTCCAATGCGGGCCTGTTCGGCCTGCAGTTCCTTGAGTCGGCCGGCGGGGTCTTGGGCTTTCTCTTCGCCGCAAGATGTCAGGAGGCCGGCGGTGATCCCCAGGGCGAGGGCCAACATCAAGAGGTTTGATAGCGATCCGTGGAGGGCGGAGCGAACCGAGTTAGTCGGGTTTTTGGTAGCAGAGGTCATGAATTTCATGGTTGGTTTTGGATAAGAAATTATTCGTGGTTGCCGGTGAGTTTTCCACTGGCTTTGAGGTAATCTACTTTGGCGATGTAGTATTCATAAAGGCTGTTGAAGTAGGCGGCTTGGGCCTCGCGGTAACCGGCTTCGGCCTGGATCACTTCGAGGTTGGATCCCACCCCTTCGCGGTATTTGATGCGGGTTGTCTGCAGGATTTCAAGGCTCAGGTCTTGGTTGGCATTTTGTTGACGCAAGGAGGCCAACGCATTTTGGATCGCGGTCCGGGCCTGGTCCTGTTGCAGGGCCGAAGCCTGCAAGAAGTTCATGAGAACGCGTTCGTTTTTGATTTTTTCGATTCGCTTTTGCTGAATCTTGTATTTTTTGTTAAAAGAATCAAAAACATACCAGTTAATGCCAATTCCCACCGAACCGTAGGAAAACCAATTACCTCCTGGGTCCAGGACCTTGTTGAATTCGCCGGCACCGGCCAGGGCACCTCTTTGAACCTGCAGGCCCACCGAAGGCAGGTATCCGGCTTTTAGATTCTTGATTTCCAATTCATTGCCTTTTATTTGCAGGGCCAGGAGGGCGGCCTCGGGTCGGCCCGTGAAGGCCTCGGGCTGGGTGTAGGCAGGAGGGACCTGCTCAGCGACCAAGGAGGGAATGTTCTCGAGTCGATCGCTGAGGATTAAGGTATCGCCCAAGGGATAGCCCATTTGGAATTTGAGGAGTTGGAGGGATAGGTAGCGGATTTGTTTGATTTTGGCAGTTTCGGTGGCTAATTGGTTCCGCTGCAGCTCGATCCTTTGCACATCAAGCCTTTCAATCATTCCGTTTTGTAACATAATTTGCATTTCGCCCAGGCTGGAGTCCAATCGCATCAGGCTGGCTTCGAGTAGTTCGTTCCGGTGTTGCCCGACCAAAACCCCGTAGTAGGCTTTTTGGACATTTTCGGAGATTTGGGCATCGGTCATTTCTCGGTTTTTGACCGCAATTTGTCGAAAGGTTTGGGCGGCCTTGAGTCCCACGAGGTACGAGCCATCAAACAGCAATTGGGTGAGCGTCAGGTTGGCATTGCCCCCGTATT
>CAIOCC010000021.1 GCA_903856555.1 uncultured Bacteroidota bacterium | reverse complement strand
CTCCGTCCTCATCGACCGCCAGCAATTGGGTGATTTGATGCATTCTCATCTGGGCCAAGGCATCCACCGCCAGGGCATCCAAGGCAATGGTGCGGGGGCTAGGGCTCATAAGATCCCCGGCCCGAAGACTCTCCAAGGACCGACCCGACTCCAGAGTCCGACGCAAATCCCCGTCCGTGACCACCCCAACAGGCTTCCCATCCCGCAAAACCGCCGCGGCCCCCATGCGTCCCGTCGAGATTTCGGTCACCAAGGCCCTAAAACCGGCCTCTTCGGCCACCCAAGGTCGGGCATTTCGGCCCACCAGGTCCTGAACCCGGAGGTAGAGGCGCTTACCGAGGGCCCCACCCGGATGAAAGCGGGCAAAATCCCCCGGGCCAAAACGACGCATTTCGATCAAAACCACCGCAAGGACATCCCCCCAGGCCATCTGAACGGTGGTCGAGGTGGTGGGAGCCAGGTTGTGAGGGCAGGCTTCGGCCTCCACGGTGCTCAACAAGCAATAATCCCCGGCCGCGATGGCCAAGGCGCTGGACGGATCCCCGGTGATGGCCACCAGCCGCTGACCCCCCAGGCCCACCATGGGTAGGAGGGCCTTGATTTCGGGGGAATTCCCGCTCTGCGAAACCAGGACGAGGAGGTCATCGGGTTGGACCATGCCCCAATCGCCGTGAACAGCATCCGCCGCGTGCATAAACAAGGAGGGGGTGCCGGTCGAGTTGAGGGTGGCCGCAATTTTTTGGGCAATGATCGCGCTCTTGCCAATACCGCTCAGAACGACTCGACCCTTGCAGGTCAAAATCGCATCCACAGTGGCCGCCAACGGTTCGATCGGAAGGTCCTTGAGCGCCAAAATGGCCTGGGCTTCCAGGTCCAAAACCCGCTGCGAAATTTTTTTTAGGCTCTGTAAATCCAAAATCAAATTTTATCGTTATCTTATGGTGGTCTTAGAAATTGACCCTGCGGTCAAACCTGAACACAAAAATACCCTGATTTCCATGGCCGAAGGTCTAGTTCAAGAAAGCATCTCCCATCAGCTCCGCAGAGCCTTGAGGGAATTTTTTGGCTTTGATCGGTTCAAAGGCCAACAAGAAGCCATCATCGAAAGCATCTGCGAAGGCCAAGATACCTTCGTCATCATGCCCACCGGGGCCGGAAAATCCTTGTGCTACCAATTGCCCGCGGTCATCTCACCGGGTACGGCCATTATCATATCCCCCCTGATTGCCCTCATGAAAAATCAGGTGGATGCGGTCCGGGCTTTTTCGGGGACCGACGGTATCGCCGAGTTTTTGAACTCCTCTTTGACCAAAGCCGAACTCAAAAGGGTGCGGGCCAACGTCGACGCCGGCATCACCAAAATGTTATATGTGGCTCCGGAGTCGCTGGTCAAACAGGAGAACCTGGACTTCCTGCACGATCACCAAATTTCTTTTGTCGCCGTGGATGAGGCCCACTGCATTTCGGAATGGGGCCATGACTTTCGACCCGAATACCGAAACATTCGCCAAATGGTCAAGGCCATTGGGGATGTGCCCCTGATTGCCCTCACCGCAACCGCGACCGAGAAGGTTCAAAACGACATCATCAAGAACCTTCAGATGACCAATGCCCGCCTTTTCAAATCCTCCTTTAACCGGCCCAATCTCTTTTACGAGATGCGGCCCAAGGTGGATGCGGTCAAGAGCATCGTCCGATACATCAAAGAAAATGCCGGCAAATCCGGAATTATTTACACCCTAAGCCGCAAGAAAACCGAAGAACTTGCCGAAATTCTGCGGGCCAACGATATCAAGGCCGTTCCTTACCATGCCGGTTTGGAATCCGCCCAGCGGGTCAAAAACCAGGATGATTTCCTGATGGAAGAAATCGACGTCATTGTGGCAACCATCGCCTTTGGGATGGGGATTGACAAGCCCGATGTTCGCTTTGTGATTCACTACGATATCCCCAAATCCATCGAATCGTACTACCAGGAAACCGGGCGTGCGGGCAGGGATGGCCTCGAAGGCGTCTGCATTGCCTTTTATGACGAAAGGGACGCCGAGAAGTTACAAAAATTCATGAAGGACAAACCGGTCGCCGAACGAGAGGTCGGAAACCTCTTGATTCAAGAGGTGATGTCCTTGGCCGAATCCGGTCTATGCCGCCGTCAACAAATTTTACACTATTTCGGGGAAGCCTTTGACGACGCGCAGTGTAACAAAATGTGCGATAATTGCCGCAACCCCCAACCGACCGACCAGGTTAGGGACGAAATGGTCTTGCTGCTCCAGACGGTACAGTCCTTCCAAAAAGCCTTTAGTTTCAAGCATATCAGCCATTTTCTAGCCGGCGAAATGACCCCCGAAATCGAAGCCTATGGGCACCAACGCCTGCCCGGTTTCGGTGCGGGCAAGGAGCGCGGTCTTCCTTTTTGGAAGGCCTGCGTACGCGTTGCATTGTTACAAAACCTCCT
>CAIOCC010000020.1 GCA_903856555.1 uncultured Bacteroidota bacterium | reverse complement strand
GGCTACAATTGGAAACATGAAGGGGACGGGTTGCTGGGGTTCCGGTTGCTCTCGACCTAGGATCCCTGATAATCTAATTCCTAGATCCCTGCGGAGGCAAAGACCTTGGTGGGCAATTCAGGCAGGCTTTCGTCCATGGGGCGGTCCAAATGCTCCATGGTGCAAGGACCGCGTTTGGCCCCCTGGTATATCTGCTCAATCAGGTGGACGATTTTTGCGGCCTCCGACAAGCCCACCAAATCCGTGGGGGTTGACAGGTGGTCCGTTGAAGAAGGCTTTGCACCCTTGCCCAGGGTGGACAGCACCTGCCTCCACAAAGCCAAACGATGATCATCCGGACCGGTGGTCGGCAGAATCGGGGCTTTGTCCCGCCCCTGCACCTTGTACCAATAAAACTGGTTCATGTATTGGCCGCTGATGCGTACGGCCCCTTTGGAGCCCAGCACCGTGATCGACTGGTCCAGGTTGCCGCCAAAAGCCGAGGTGCTGTAAACCATGGTTCCCAATGCAGAACCTCCCACCTCAAAGGTGATACGCCCTGCATCGTCCAAGCGGTGCAAATCTTGGTGGGTGCGGTTGTGGATATCGGCTTGAATACAGTTCCACGGTCCCAAAATCCAATGCACCGCATCGATGACATGGGAGAATTGGGTGTACAGGGTCCCACCGTCCAGTTGAGGATCCCCTTGCCAACCCCCGGGACGGTAATACGACGCATCCCGATTCCAGTAACATTGAATATCGACTTGGAAAATTTCCCCCAGTTCACCCCCGTCCACGAGTTCTTTGAGATGCACCAGGGTGGGATTCAAGCGGGCCTGCATCATCACCCAGGATGGCAATCCCAACGAAGCGGCCCGGTCCACCAAATCGATGGCCTGACGACTGCGCAGGCAAAGAGGCTTTTCGACCAAGGCCGGCATGCGCATATCCATCGCATAGCCCAAATGGGTGGGGTGCCAACCGTTGGGGCTGGCGATCATCATCAAATCCGCCGAGTTTCCGGACTCTCTCCAATCCTTGCAAGAAAGAAAGAAAGGAACCCCCGCGATGTCGGCATCCATCACCGACAAATCGGCATGCGGATCCACAATCCCCACCAAGCGAACCGAGCCGTTGAGTCGCCCAAGCAAACGGGCGTGCTGCTGACCCATCCGCCCAAATCCTACCAACAATACTTTAACCGGCCGACTACTCAACGGGTTGGATCATAATCGTAGAAGAGCAGAGACCATGACCTGCAGGCTTTGGGGTTTGGGGGCCCAAGGAATCCAGCTTTGGATGCGGCGGATATCCAAGGTCTTGAGTTCGGTTTCGTCGATTCTCAAATCCTCCATAAGGTAAGCCTGGGCGGCTCGAATGGAACGGAGCCTCAATCCGGCCGTGGTCACCACCAGGTCACAAAGCGCCTTGTCGGGAGTAGCCACCATCGCATTCCGTTGCTCCAAGAGCTCCACCGTCGTTGTTCCAAGCGATGCGTAGGGGCTAGGAAGGTGATGGTAGCTGAAGCGTCCCAAGGGGGTATGGAAGGTATGCGGTTTGCCTGCCGTCATCGATACGATCTCTACCACTTGCTCCGGGATAAAGCCCCAAAAGGAGAGCGCCGATTCCATCGAAACATAGGAGGGTCCGTAGAGATGATTGGCCACCAGAAAGGGTTCCGGTCGATGACCACTGAGCGCAGGCCCCACGGTATAGAGCCCACGACGAAGCTGCAATAAATAACCTTGATGCACCCATTCGCCCACCTTGTCTAGAGGCCTCTTGTAGTCTTTCAACAAATCCTTGAGCAAGGATGAGTCCAAAGGCATGGTCGCATAGCGACTCAAGTTCAATAAGGGGTTCACCTGTCAAATATACCGCATTAATTCGGTAATTATCCGAATTGTATGGGATTAATTGGCATTTTTTGGGGTGGGATACCGATCTAGAAAGTCTTGGTAAGCCAAGGCGATGCCCTCCGGGAGGTGGGTGCGGGGTGCCCAACCCAGGGAGCGAATGCGGGAGGAGTCCATGAGCTTACGGGGGGTGCCGTCGGGCTTGGTGGGGTCCAGGCGGATTTCGCCGCGGTAACCGAGGACCTCGCTGACGGTACGGGCTAGGTCGGCGATGCTGAGATCCGAACCGTAACCCACGTTGAGGAAACCGCTTTGGTCCCAGACCTCCATGGCCAAAAGACAGGCT
>CAIOCC010000019.1 GCA_903856555.1 uncultured Bacteroidota bacterium | reverse complement strand
CCCTTGGCATCGCTCCTTTTCTTTGGAGTTTCCAACAGCGCGGTTTGGTTGTGGGGTGGGATGTACCCTGCGACCGTAGGGGGATGGATTTCGGCATTGGTCGCCGGATTGCCTTTCTTGCCCATGGCCTTGACTGGCGATGTGCTTTACACGGCCTTGTTCCGCCGTCTAAGTCCGGTTCCGACCCAGCAGGCGGTCCAAAGCCTGCCGCTGGCATCGAAGGATATCTAAAAGGTCAATCCTCCTTTGGAGCTCATGTTTTGGAGCTCTGAAAGAGTGATCTAGAATCGGAGCTCTGGAATTAGAGCGCAACGCGCTTGGCTCGCAGTCGCTGATCTAGTTTGTTCAGAAACTCCTCGGTGTAGAGGTAATGCTCACCGTGACGAACCTTGTTACCGTGGATGCAGACGGCCAAATCCTTGGTCATTTCACCGGCTTCCACCGCTTCGATGCAAACCGATTCCAATTGCTGACAAAAAACCGCAAGATCCTGATTGCCATCGATTTTGGCCCTAAACTCTAAACCCCTGGTCCAAGCAAAAATGGAGGCGATGGGATTGGTAGAGGTGGGTCGGCCCTGCTGGTGTTCCCGGTAATGTCGGGTGACCGTTCCGTGGGCTGCTTCGGCTTCCATGGTCTGTCCGTCCGGGGTGATGAGGGTCGAGGTCATCAATCCCAACGACCCAAAACCCTGGGCCACGGTATCGGATTGAACATCCCCGTCATAGTTCTTGCAAGCCCAGACAAATTCCCCATGCCATTTGAGGGCCGAGGCCACCATATCGTCAATCAGGCGATGTTCATAAACGGTGCCTTGGGCATCCATTTGGGTTTTGAACTCTGCTTGGTAGATTTCTTCGAAGATGTCCTTGAAACGACCGTCGTATTGTTTGAGAATGGTGTTTTTGGTGGAGAGGTAAAGGGGCCAACCCTTGAGCAGGGCCTGGTTAAAACAAGCCCTGGCAAAGCCCCGGATGGACTCATCGGTATTGTACATGGCCAAGGCCACGCCGTCACCTTGGTATTGATAGACCTCCCATTCCTGCACCGTGCCGTCGCTGCCCTCAAAGCGCATGGTCAATTTGCCTTGACCTTTGATGACCACATCGGTGGCCCGGTATTGATCCCCAAAGGCATGACGGCCAATGCAGATGGGCGCGGTCCAATTGGGAACCAAGCGGGGGATGTTTTTGATGACGATGGGTTCCCGAAAAACGGTCCCGTCCAAGAGGTTACGAATCGTCCCGTTGGGGGATTTCCACATTTTTTTGAGTCCAAATTCCTGAACACGGGCCTCGTCCGGGGTAATGGTGGCGCATTTGATGCCCACGCGATGTTTGAGGATGGCCTTGGCGGCATCCACGGTGATTTGGTCGTTGGTGGCGTCCCGGGATTCCATGCCCAAATCGTAGTATTCGATCGGCAGTTCGAGGTAAGGTAGGATGAGTTTGTTCCGGATTTCGGCCCAAATCACGCGGGTCATTTCGTCGCCGTCTAATTCAACAACGGGGTTTGCAACATGGATTTTTTTCATCGTTCAAAGATAAGGTCTAGGCACTGAGAGGGCTCTCGCGTCGCTCGCCGATTTGTTGCCGCCACATGGCGTAATAGAGTCCCCGGGCTTCCACCAATTCGTTGTGGGTACCGGCTTCCACCAAGTGGCCCTTTTCCATCACATGAATTCGATCGGCGTGCATGACCGTGCTCAGCCGATGGGCCACCAAAATGACCGTATGCTTGCGCCAGGCGGATAGATCCTGCAGGGTTCGGGTGATGCCTTCTTCGGTGATGGAATCCAGGGACGAGGTGGCCTCGTCAAAGACCAGGAGGGAGGGGCGACGCAGCAAAGCCCGGGCGATGGACAGTCTTTGTTTCTCGCCCCCTGATAATTTGACGCCGCCTTCGCCAATGGGGGTATCGAGGCCCAGCGGGGCCCTTTGGAGCAAGCCCGTGCAGGATGCCTGCTCCATGGCCTGCAGGCAGGCCGCGTCATCCGCTTCCGGTGCCACAAAGCGAAGGTTGTCACCAATGGTCCCCGCAAAGAGTTGGGTATCCTGGGCCACCAATCCGGTGGACAAACGTAGGTCGTTGGGGTTGATTTCGGTTGAATGAACACCGTTGATGAGGATCTGACCGCTGCGGGGTTGGTACAGCCCCAACAGGAGTTTGATCAGGGTCGTCTTGCCGCTGCCACTGGGTCCCACAAAAGCATAGGTTTTGCCCTGTTCCAGGTGGAGGCTTAAATTTTCAACCGCCGGTTGGGAGGCGCTGCGGTGTCGATAGGTAACATCTTGGAATTGAATTGATTCTACAGGTCCCAGTGGTTGCGCGTTGAGGGGTTGGGGCTCGGGTGATCGGCCCATGAGGTCTTCAAAACGACGCAACGAGATCTCGGTTTCCCGAAAAATCTGCAGGACGTTGCCCCATTCCTGCAGGGGATTAAAAATGTAGAAGCTATACATGAACAAGGAAAAGAACTGCCCCAACGAAATTTTATCCTTGAAAATCAAGTAAAGCATCATCAACACGATGAGGTTCCGCATCAGGTTCACAAAGGTTCCCTGAACGAAACTCAGGCTGCGCATGTATTTGATTTTGGTGAGTTCCAAATCCAAAATGCGCTGGGTCACCCGACGTAGACGGCTGTCTTCTTGGTTAATGAGCCCCAGACTTTTGATTAATTCGATGTTACGAAGGGATTCGGTGGTGGCCCCGGCCAGTTCCGTGGTCTGGGTAACGATACCGGTTTGGACCGCTTTGATTTTGCGACTCAAAAAGGAACTCAAAACCCCCAAAAGAGGGATGGACAAAAAGTAAACCGGGGCAATGACCCAGTACACGTTCAACGCGTACACCATCACAAAGACAATCCCAACCAAGGAGGTGAAGAGGACATTGATGACGGCTGACACCAGTTTTTCGACATCGGCGCGCACTTTTTGGAGGATGCCCAGGGTTTGCCCTGAGCGGGCATCTTCAAAATCTTCGTAAGGAAGGCTCAAGGCATGCCTCAGGCCGTCGCTGTACATGCGGGCTCCGACTTGCTGGGTGATCCGGTTGACCATGTAATCCTGCAGGTTTTTGGCAATACGACTGACCATGGCCACCCCCAGGGCTGCCAAGACCAAGATCCCGGCCGCCTCAAAAAAATCTTGGTTGGTCCACGATTGAAGCCGTCCCTCCTTGGCAGCAACCGCGATTCGGTCGATGATTTTTTGGAGGATTAAGGGGTCCAGCAAGGAGAAAACCTGGTTCACGGCGGCCAGGCCAAAGGTGAGCAGGACGGCAGGGCCGTAAGGTTTGAAATAACCTAGAAGGGTTCGATAAATCATGGGTTGCAAATTTCGGTTAAACCTTCGGCCCTGCCTGCGGGCTCGTTACTTTTGTTGCGTGTTTAAGATTTCGTCCTTCTTTTGGCCTATGAAAGTCCTGGGGGCTGTTCTGGTCTTGGTTGGGGGCCTGTCCCAGTTTGGTCAAGCCCAAATGCGCAAAGCGGATTTTCTTTCCTTGGGGATGCAGGCGGGGCAGGTCAAATACGAAGGATTGCCGGTAAGCAACGGTGTGGGACCGCGATTGGAGGGGGATGCCCATATTGCGGGCGCTTGGCATGCCAACGTAGGAATTCAGTATTTGGCCTACCAGAATGCGAACGATCAGTTCAGCGCCGATTTTGGTCTAAAATTCTTTGGGTACCGCATGCTGTACCTGCATCCTTATGTCGGTTACAACCGCATCATCACAAGACCTTATGCCGTGAAACGTGGTTCCTTTGGTCTTGGTCTGGGCGGTGCTGTTCCCTTGCCCAAACGGCATTTGAATTTTGAGGTGGTGTACGAAGTCTTGCCCTTTTACCGCCCCGGGGTTCAGGTTTGGGCCGGCCGTTTCACGTTCCCTTTATTCATGTTTTACCCCGATCCGGACGAAAAATACCGGACACGCTAGACCTCGTTTTTACACCTAAAATTTCTCCTCCATGGCCCTTCAGTGCGGTATCGTAGGACTTCCCAATGTAGGCAAGTCCACCCTCTTTAATTGCTTGTCCAATGCCAGGGCCCAGGCTGCGAATTTTCCATTTTGTACCATCGAGCCCAATGTGGGCACCATCACGGTTCCCGATCAGCGACTCAATCGCTTGGCCGAATTGGTCAAGCCCCAAAACCTGGTGCCCAATACCCTCGAAATGGTGGATATTGCCGGGCTGGTGCAGGGTGCTAGCAAAGGGGAAGGCCTGGGCAACCAATTCTTGGCGAATATCCGCGAAACCCATGCCATCCTCCATGTTTTACGTTGTTTTGACGACCCGAACATTGTCCACGTTCACGGCCGGGTGGATCCCCTGGCAGACAAAGAAATCATTGATACCGAGTTGCAGCTCAAGGATTTGGACTCCATCGAAAAACGGCAAGCCCGGACCGAGCGGGCGGCCAAGGCCGGGGACAAAGACGCCAAAGCGCTCTTGGAGGTTTTGATCAAGGTCAAAGCCGGTTTGGAACGCGGTGAATCGGTGCGCTCCCACGGTCTAACCCCCGAAGAAAGTGAATTAATCTACGATCTGTTTTTGCTGACTTCCAAGCCGGTTCTCTACGTTTGCAATGTGGCGGCCGAGGACTTGGCCACCGAGAACACGATGGTCCAAAAGGTTCGAGCCATGGCGGCTGCCGAAGGGGCCGAGGTCTTGGTGATCTGTGCCGCCTTGGAATCCGAAATTGCCGAGTTGGAGTCCTTTGAGGACCGTCAAGAATTTCTACGCGATGCCGGCATTGCCCAAAGCGGGGTGGAACGTCTGCTCTTGGCGGCTTACCATCTCCTTCGATTGCAAACCTATTTTACGGCCGGCGAAAAGGAAGTCCGGGCCTGGACCATTCCCATGGGAACGCTGGCCCCGCAGGCGGCCGGTGCCATTCACAGCGATTTTGAAAAAGGCTTCATCAAGGCCGAAGTGATTCACTACGAGGACTTTATCAATCACGGTTCTTGGTCGGCTTGCCGCGAGGTCGGCAAAGTGGGCTTGGAAGGCAAGAACTATACCGTTCAAGACGGGGATATCATGTTGTTTCGCTTTAATGTTTAGGCATGAGTCAGTCCAATCCAAAATCCCCTAACAACGTACCGGATCCCAACGGAGTAGGCCAAAAGGGGGATTTCCTTTTTGGTTTACCCTACACGGTGGAAGAATCCGAACTCGTTATTCTGCCTGTTCCCTGGGACCTGACGGTTTCGTACGGGGATGGGACCCGCAAAGGCCCGCAGGCCGTTTTGGACGCATCGTCCCAGCTGGATTTGGAGGACCCCGTGGTATCCGAGGCCTGGACCCTGCCTCGTCAACTCTTGCCCTTGGATTTGCGTTGGCAGCAGCGTTCCAAATCCGAACGCCGCTGGGTGGAATCTTACCTGCGTTGGTTGGAAAACGGCCAAAACCCCGAACAAGCCTCCGAAATGGCGGCAGGATTGCAGACGGCCAACGAGAAATGCGGTTACTTGTTGGATTGGGTCCGAACCCAGGCTAGGCATTATCGCAACCTAGGCAAAACCGTGGCCATCCTGGGCGGGGATCACTCCACCCCTTTGGGTTTGATGGAGGTTTTGGGCCAGGATCTGGATTCCTTTGGCATCCTTCATATCGATGCCCACATGGACTTGCGAAATGCCTACGAAGGCTTTGACTATTCGCATGCTTCGATCATGTTCAATGCCCTGCGTATACCCTCGTTGAGTCGACTGGTGCAGGTGGGGATACGGGATTATTGCCCGGCCGAAAAAGAATGCGCTGAACAGGATGAGCGGGTGACGGTATGGACCGACCATGCGTTGGCTTCGGCGATGCACCGTGGAACCCATTGGCACGACTTGTGTTTGGAGATCGTCAAGGCCTTGCCCGAGCAGGTTTACATCAGCTTTGATATCGATGGACTCCGTCCCTGTTACGCCCCTGGTACCGGGACCCCGGTTCCGGGTGGTTTGGAATACAACCAGGCCTTGCACCTGCTGGAAGTCCTTTACCAAAGCGGTCGTCGCATCGTTGGCTTTGACTTGGTAGAGGTTGCGCCTTCCAAAGGAGACCGGGAATGGAACGGCAATGTTGGGGCCCGCTTGCTGTACCGTTTGAGCAACCTGTGCCTGGCCAGTAACCGTTCGCCCTTGACCCGAAACAAGGGACGTCAAGCGGCACCCAAAACCAAAAATTCAAACCGAAAACCCAAAATATAAATTGTTATGAAAAGAACCCTGATTATTGGTGCCGGTGGGGTAGGGGCCGTGGTAGCCCACAAATGTGCCTCCTTGCCGGACGTTTTTGGAGACCTGATGCTGGCTTCCAGAACCCGTTCCAAATGCGATCGCATCGCGGCCGAAATCGGTAAAAGCCATGTGACGACCGCCGCTGTGGATGCCGATGTGGTTCCCCAGCTGGTGGCTTTGATGAAGGATTTCAAGCCCACCCTTTGCATCAATGTGGCTCTTCCTTACCAGGACCTGACCATTATGGAGGCCTGCCTCCAATGCGGGGTGCATTACCTGGATACGGCCAATTACGAGCCCAAGGACGTGGCCAAATTTGAATACCATTGGCAATGGGCCTACCACGATCGCTTTGCCGAAGCAGGACTGATGGCCTTGTTGGGCTGCGGTTTTGATCCGGGGGTCACCGGGGTCTTCACGGCCTATGCGGCCAAGCATCACTTGGATGAATTGCATTACCTGGACATCGTTGATTGCAATGCCGGTGACCATGGCAAAGCCTTCGCGACCAATTTTAATCCCGAAATCAATATCCGGGAAATCACCCAAAAGGGACGCTATTTCGAAAGCGGTCGTTGGGTTGAAACCGAGCCGCTCAGCGTTCATCAACCCATTGATTATCCGGGTGTTGGTCCCAAGGATTCGTATCTCTTGTACCACGAGGAATTGGAGTCTCTGGTCAAAAATTTTCCAACCCTGCGCAGAGCCCGTTTCTGGATGACCTTCGGTCAACAGTACTTAACCCATTTGCGCGTTCTTGAGAATGTGGGGATGACGTCCATTGCCCCGATTCAATTTCAGGGTCAGTCCATTGTCCCCTTGGAATTCCTCAAGGCAGTCTTGCCCGAGCCCTCTTCGTTGGGTGCGGGGTACCAAGGTCAGACCTCGATTGGTTGTCATATCCGGGGGTTGAAGGATGGCCAAACCAAGCATTACTATGTTTGGAACAATTGCGATCATGCCGAAGTTTACCGGGAAATCGGTGCCCAGGCGGTTTCCTATACGACCGGGGTTCCGGCCATGATTGGCGCCAAAATGATGATGGAAGGCACTTGGTCTGGGAAGGGTGTTTTCAACGTAGAAGAATTCAATCCGGACCCCTTTATGAAGGATTTGGGGCTTTACGGCCTTCCATGGCACGAAGTCGTTGATGGTCCTTCGCCTTTTGACGATTACGGATCCCATGCGTGATTTGGAGGCCCTAAGGGCTTTGCGGGAAACCTACAGCCCGGGTCGCTTGGCTTGGAATCAAATTCCATCGCCAAGCTTTGTGATGGACGAAGACCGACTGCGTGCCAATATGGCTTTCTATACCGAATTGCAACGCAGGATTCCGGTGCAGTTTATCCTAGCCCTCAAGGGCTTTGCGATGTTTTCGGTATTTGAAACCATGCGAGAGGCGGTGCACGGGACCACGGCATCCTCTCTGCACGAATTGCGATTGGGGACTACTCGATTTGGGGGTTCGCAACACATTTTTATGCCGGCCTATCCCACCGGGCAGGTGGAGGAGATCGCGAGCATGGCGGACCATGTTTCCTTTAATTCGGTCTCGCAACTTTTGCAACACGGGGCGGCCTTTAGGAGCCATCGTGCGGATATTCACTTGGGTTTGCGTATCAACCCGGGCTATTCGCCGGTCAGCACGGACCTGTACAACCCTTGCGCTGCCGGCTCTCGTTTGGGAACCCGTCTCCAAGACTTGGAGCGCGGGTACTCGGCCCTGGAGCAGGCCGGTTTGGAACCGGATTTTTTGCATTGCCATAACCTCTGCGAAAGCGGGGCGGACGCCTTGGCCCAAACCCTGGCGATTTTGGCCCGTGATTTTGGTCCATGGCTCCAACGCGTTCGCTCCATGAACCTGGGGGGAGGGCATTTGATGAGTCGAGAGGATTACGATTTGGAGCAAGCCGCCGAGGCCATCGCGGGCTTCAAGGCTCAATTTCCGCATCTTCAACTGATCATGGAGCCGGGTTCGGCTTTGGTTTGGGAGACGGGGTATTTCCGGTCCCAAGTCCTGGATATCATGGAAACCGAGGCCTTGCCGGTGGCTATTTTGGATAGCAGCATCACGGCGCATTTACCCGATGTCCTCGAAATGCCTTACCAGCCTCGCATCCTAGGGGCGGAGATGCAGGCAACGGCCACGCATCCTCACCTCTACCGCTTGGGCGGACAGTCCTGTTTGGCCGGCGACCAGGTGGGCAATTATGGATTCCCGCAGCCCCTTCGACCGGGAGATGATTTGATCTTCCTGGACATGATGCATTACACCATGGTCAAAACCCATACATTCAACGGGATGGAGCTCCCTTCTATCGGAATTTGGCGCAGCGAAGGCCGATTTGACCTGGTACGGCGCTTTGGCTACCAGGACTTTGAGTCGCGGTTGTCCTGAGGATTACCGTTAATTGTCAGTATTCCACTAAGTCTTCCACCAAAAATGTCAACCAATTTTTTGGATTACCCACAAAAATTAATATATTTAGCAGAAACAGGCTTCTAAAAATTATGGCTAAAAATTTATTGATATCGGTAAATCACAATACAGGCCTTACTTTTTTTTGTTTCTTTAGTATTCATTTTTTGTTTGTTGGGCGTGTTTTTGCCCAAACGGCGGTTTTGAGCGGAGGCGGTGACGTGTTCAATGGTTCGGGCGCGTCTTTGGCGGTTTCGATAGGGGAGACGGTGAGTGGCCAGTATGACTATTCTTTGGCGAGCGGGGTTGTTGGTCAGGCCGGTGTACAGCAGCCTTTCGAGTGGTTGATTCCTGGTTTACAATTAAAAACCCGCCTGCATTATCTGAACGCCGTTCAATCACCCCTTCCCTCTGTGCTAATTCAACTCAGGAATAGCCAAGGGCAACAGATGGCTGTAGGGACTACAGATGCTCAGGGTACAGCAGATTTGGGAATGGTAATGGATGGTAACTACTCGTTGGTTATTTCAGACAACCGAGCCTGGTCCGGGGTAAACGGCACCGATGCCTTGCTAGTGAATCGTGCCTTTACGGGTATGTCTGCTTTGTCGGGTTTGAAAGCATTGGCGGGTGATGTAAACCTGAATTCACATTTGAACAACAACGATGCCTTATTGATAATGCGTAGGACTTCGGGATCGTTGGCCTCATTTGGCTCGTCGGAAGATTGGCGCTATTCTTTGAACCATGTTCAGGTCCATCGTCAACCCCATCAAGTAGAACAAATAGTGGGCATTGATGCTTTGTTTGCGGGGGATGTGAACGGTTCCTATGTTCCGGGCCTTGCACCAAGGTCTCAATGGATAGCCTTGGATAGCCAAGGTTTCATAGGAAGTCAAGAGGGACTCTACGAGATACCCTTGAGATTAACAGGTTCTATGGATTTGGGAGCAGTTACCCTGAGCTTAGAATTGCCAGAGAGGGTCCAAGTTTATGCTATCCGCTGTACCCGTCCAGAAATTAGCGGAGGATTGACATACCATCAGGTGGGTCAAAAGCTTACCGTTGTTTGGTACGGGGTAGCTCCTTGGGTGGTTAGGGAAGGTGAAGAGGTTCTGATCTTGGAAGTAAAGGGGGAGGCCGAGGGTAGGATTCGTTTGAATCGTGCTCAAAGTGAATTGGCCAACGGTTGGGGTGAAGTTCGCGATGATTGGCAGTGGTCGGCTCCCATATTACGTAAGGAAGTATTCAATTCCTGGCAAGTTTTGGCGTATCCTAATCCGTTTCAATCCAGTACGAATTTTCATTTAAGTTGGCCATCAGCAGGACGATGGAGCGTCGAAGTACGGGACATGGCAGGCCGTTTG
>CAIOCC010000018.1 GCA_903856555.1 uncultured Bacteroidota bacterium | reverse complement strand
GTAGCGAGATCCCAAGCCTTGGGCCCAATGGTCCACCATTTGTTCCGTGGTAATCGTCTGCACAGCAAACTTTTGATACGCCGAACCCAAGGTCGCGGACCAAAGCGAATCGTTGCCCACGCTGTTGCGTAGGCTGTGGAACATCCAAGCCCCTTTGTAATAGATATCGGCATCATGTGCCGCAAATCGACGACCTCGGGGGCCCTGCATGGGTTTTTGGTTTTGGATTTTGCGTTGCATGCGGACCATGTAGGCATCTGATTGCTTTCGGTTCCCGTCCCTGCATTCCAAATACACCGCTTCCATCAAGGTGGTCAGGCCCTCGTGGATCCACCAATCCGATGGATCAGAGGCGCTTACGGAATTACCCCACCATTCGTGACCGCTTTCGTGCACCAGGATAAAATCAAAGCCCCATTCATTGTTACGAAATCCGTTCCCGTAGGCCACAGCGCTTTGGTGTTCCATTCCCAAGTAGGAACTTTGGACGACTTTGTATCCGTCCTTCCAAAAGGCGTAAGGTCCCAAAGCCTTCTCGTAACAGGTCATCATATCCACGGCCTGCGCCATGTGCTTACGGGCTTGGGGTAGGTCTTCGGGGCTTACAAAAAACTCCAAATCGCGCTCCACGCTCTGGGGATCCGCATAGGGCTGCACAAAACGCGCATAGCGACCTATATTAAATGTAACATTGTATAAATTAATCGACTGGGTCACTTTCCACGTCACGGTGCGCCTGTTTCCAACGACGGTATCCGCCACCCGACGGCCGTTGGCTACCAGGTCCAGCAGGGCGGGCGGGCCCGGGGCAAGCGATGGGTTACGCAAAGCGGGGGCCTGCGATGGAGCCGCATAGGCCGGGAAGGTCATGGTCAAGGACAGGCTATCCGGCTCCTGCGCCGCATCGTCCAAACAGGGCCACCACGAACGAGCCCCGGAGCCTTGGCAAGTCATGCCCAGCCGGGGATACCCCAGGCTATCCGCTGACACCACCAGCCCATCCTGCCAGGGTGGCTTGAGGGCCGGAACCAGATGCCCCGAATAACGAACCTCCACCGGATGCACCGCCCCAGGCTTGAACCCCTGCATGCTGAATTCAAGGCGACCGGATCCATAACGAAACGGCAAGTCCCGCCCTTCCCATCGAACGGATTCGACTTTCCATTCCCCTTCTAGGTCTAGCACCACCTTGGCCTTGGCTCCGTTCCCCGCCTGCAATCGCAACAACACCGTTCCCCGCCAAGGCAACACCGCGAGGGGACCTCCCAGACGAGAAATCGGGACCAAGCCCAGGGTATCCAACGCCATGGTCAGCGCATAAGAGCGTGCAGACCAGCCTTTTGATGGAACCCTCCCCGGGGCCTTGGACGAAGCCAGGGCGGCAACCCCATTCCAGGAATAAAAGCAGAGGGACCAAAGCAGGCACCAAGTGCCCCAGCGCGCATACTTGTTCATTCCTAAATTTAGATACATTTGCTTTGGGTTATGAAGAATCGCTTCACCGTTCCTGGCAAAAATGCGTGGCTTTACCTGACTTGCATCGCTGCCTTGACGACGTTGTCAGCGATTTATGCGGGGTATTTTCCCCTGCATCGTTGGCTTTACCTGGGCGCCAAAGATTATTTCACCAGCCTTGTGGCCCTGTTTTTGGGATTCAAATTATGGAAGGCGGGCTCCCTGCAAACGGCCGCATTTTGGAAACCCCTGCTGGGCTTGGGTGGGTTTGTTCTTTTCGCGGGATACAGCATCCTTCAACATGTGGGGCTCCAAGGGAATGCCATGGAATGGGTGTCCTCCATGCGGATCTGGTTGTACCCGATGCTCTTGGTCTGGCTGGGCTATGCCATGGCGCATTTGGATACATCCAATACCCAACAACGAAGGACCGGCATGACCCGAACCCTGGCGTTGATGGCGGTCGGTTCCTTGGGAATCTACGGGTTGACCATCGCCCATCAATTGGAATGGTGCAAATTGTACTTTGTTGTCAAGAACATTTGCCTGGAAGGCCCCATACCCGAACAATGGATTGAACCGGTTCACACGGGCTTGGTCCGGATGGCGGGGCTTTTTTTGGACCCGGTGAACAATGGACATTTTTGGGCATGGGGCATGGCGCTGTGGATCCTGAATTTTCGTTCGCTACCACGCTTGGTGTTTTGGTCGATGGCATCGGTTGGCTTGGCTATTTTGTGGCTGACCTACAGCAAAGGTGCCCTTTTTCAATTTCAAACCATCCTACCATGGGTCCTTTGGAATCTATTTCCTCCCCAATTTTCCGCGAAAAACGCCCAGCGATTTTCTCGTATTCTTCATGGGGGTCTACTTGCGGCGCCTCTGTTGTTGGTAGTCCTGATTATCGGGTTATCGCCCTATCATCTTGGCCTCCAAAATCATTGGGATGCCATCCAGGCAACAGTGAATCAAGGGACATGGTGGGGTGAAGGCGCAGCGAACCATGGCCAGATTGCCGTGCTCAGCCATCGTCTGGGCGACCATCACCTAGGCGATAGCGCATGGGCTTCCATGGTAGGGCAGTTTGGATGGATTGGTCTGATTCTATGGGGATTGAGTTGGGTTGTCTTTTTGCGTCACCTCTATGCATTTGATTCATTCGCGGCGCTTTTGCTTTATTTGCAATGGGGAATGTCTTTGTTTTCGGAGGCTTCCATGTACCCCCTGTCCCTGATTGGGATTCTTGTCCAAGCGGGTTACAGCCTACCCTTGATGCCTACAATATCCGAGTCACCTTCGCCCCAAAATTTGAAGTCCTAATCCATGACCAAGAGCGCCATTCTGGACTATGTAGGCCGCAAAGCGGGAATGGATTATTTCTCCGTTCGAATGCACCGCGAACTTTGTAAAATCGGTGTTTCGAACACTTTGTACACCAATTTTGAAGTGCCCCATGATCCGGGAGTACGCCAAGTTTTCTCTTTTGATTCGGCAGGCGTCAGCAAAGCAAAAGCCACCCTGAGGTATGCGCTTGGTATCCTTCGTGCCTTCCAAGGAATTCGCCGGGAAGGTTCGCAACATTTTATTTTTCATTACTTCAAGGGAGGCCTGCGCGAGGCGCTGGTTTTGGAGTTGGCTCGATGGCATGGTCAGCGCATTCACCTGTTGGTGCACGATGTCGAAAGGCTGGACCAATCAACCCCTCAAAATTGGCTCAAAGACCTCATAGACAATTTTTTGCGCAGACGGATTCTGGGTCGCGGTTGCCATCATGCCTATACCTTCAGCCAAGCGGCGGCGGATGAATTGCTGCACCATGCACCCGGACTCAAGGATCGACTGACTGTGTTGCGTCATGGGCACTTTCTGGACCTACCCCTGCCCGTCCCAACCCAGGCACAGGCCCGCCAAGAGCTTCAAATAAAGGAAGGGACCATGGCTCTTCTGTTTTTTGGGCAAATCAAAGAGTCCAAGGGCCTAGATATCCTTCTGGAGGCCATGAACCTGGTCCATGACCCGGATATTCACTTGATTATTGCAGGCAGCGCCCGGGATGTGGACCCTCAGGACCTGATTCAATCGTTGGTAGAGCCTTCCGTTCAAAACCAAATCCATCTGCACAACCGTTATATCAGTGATCAAGAGCGGGATTCCTTGTTCAAGGCCTGCGATGCCCTGGTCATCCCCTACCGACGCATTTACAACAGCGGGGTCCTCATGATGGGTTTGAGTTACGGCAAAACCGTCATCGCCTCCGATCTACCGGCCAACTGCGAAATCATCCAAAACGGGGTCAATGGCTACCTTTTTGAGGACGGAAACCCCTCGGACCTGGCCCAAAACATTCTTGGACTCAAGAATGCCTCAAACAGACCTACCTTTGAGGCCATTATGAACCCATTGCGTGCGCAACATTCGTGGGATTTAATGGCTCAACAAATGAAACCCTTTTTGGGGCACTAAATAGCCACACCAACCGACACCGACCTCAACATATCTTTTGTTCTGAATTTATTTAACCCTCTGATCATATGCGTTTCATCAAACTCACCTTCTTGTTGCTTGGTTTGTTGTTGCAGGCCGCCTGCATCGATGACAACCTCCGCAAAATCATGGATGGCAAAGTCAAAGTCGCCCTAGACCCGGATATTGCCGCCCCTGTTGGTCAATTTAACATTACCATTGCCAACCTGCTTCGCAACGATAGCCTTGTAATTCAGGATACCACCAACGGTACACTCAAAATTGTTTACCGGGATGATTCTTTGATTCGCCAAGATGTTAGCGATATCTTGACCATCCCCAACCAGCCTTCCAGCACCACCAAGGCCAAGGTGGGCAAATTGAACATCGATGGCTTCAATATTCAGCAGAGCCTGACGATTAGCAATATTCTACCGAACCTGGATTCTGTTACCCGCCGTGCCTTGTTTTTGGCCGACTCCCTGGGTCTGCTCACCCCTTTCCCTGAAGTCCCCATGCAAAACGGAGGTCTCCACAGCCTGGGCTCAGTCGGTTCGTTTGCGAGCGCCAATTTTGACGCGGGTACGCTACAATTTAACATCACCAACAACTGGAGCACCACCATCCAAACCCTGGTGATCGACCTTCAGAATCCGGGTAACCAATCGGTGGGCAAAATCCGGGTTTTCAATCTTGCACCCAACGGCTCTCAGACGGTTAACATTGATTTGGCCGGAAAGACTCTTTTCTCTAATTTGTCTTTTGTTATCGACTCCATCTTTATTCCTGGCGGCACACAGCCCGTGGCTGTTTCTTTGGCTCAGACCATCGCCATGAATGTATCGGGGTCCGGACTTCGTATCAATACAGCGGTTGCACAGATTCCCGGCCAAAACCTGGGGAACGACACCTCGACGGTGGCCTTTAATATGCCCGACAACGAAGAAATATATGAGATCTTGTTGGATTCGGGCAGTTTGGATCTCAGCTTCAATTCATCCCTGCAGCTCGGCATTGCCTGCACACTCCAAATCCCCGGCATTCGGGATCTGGCTGGCCAATCGGTCCTCCGCAACTTTGTGATTCAAGCCGGACCTCCTGGCAATCTTAGCATCGATCTAACCAACAAAATCATTGACCTCAAGCTTTTGAGCCAAGGTTTTAACCAATTGCAAATCCTTTTTGCCAAGGCCATTCTGCCTTCAGTGGGGAATGTTAGCATCGACCAAAACGACTCCATCCAATTCACCTACGCCCTGAACAACCTCAAGTTCAATTATGTCAAAGGGTATTTTGGGCAGAAGGATATCAGCTCCAGCCCCAGCGCGGTGGATTTGGACCTGGCCACCCTCAAAGACCTGGGGGGCACCTTCTTCCTAGCCAATCCCGAACTCAAACTCAAGGTCCAGAACAGCATTGGTGCTCCTTTGAATTTGGATTTGAACCTGAGCGGTCGCAAAGCCGGTCAAAGCCCGGTCTTCTTGAATTCACCCAACCGGGCCAT
The DNA here is from genome assembly GCA_903856555.1 of uncultured Bacteroidota bacterium. Classification (GTDB taxonomy): domain Bacteria; phylum Bacteroidota; class Bacteroidia; order UBA7662; family UBA7662; genus SYHX01. The sequence continues at coordinate 699 of CAIOCC010000018.1, read as the reverse complement.
TCCTCATCCAACGGTTCTGGGCAGCACAGCCGTCGGTCAAATTTCTTACAATCGTAACAATTCTTCGTTGCCGCAGCTGATTTCCATGCCACCGGATTCGATCCTGGCGGCAGGGGATATCCGTCTCAACCCATCGGGGGTAACCGATACCAATTTCATCACCAAAAATTCATTTATTCAATTGGGCGTGGAAATGGAAATGCCCTTTGAATTGAGCGCGAGTGGGGTCGGCTTCGGCGATACCCTCGAATTTGATGGTGCAGTCTTTGAGTCCCTCAAAGCGGCCACCCTTGTTTTCAAAACGATTAACGGATTTCCCTTTGACTTCAACGCCCGCTTCACCTTTATGGACTCCACGTATGCACCGCTGTTCAGCGATAGCCTAAGCCTCATGGAATCCGCCATCATCAACGCCGATGGCGAGGTGATTGACACCAAGTCGAACATCAGCCGACTTAGCATGAACGAGTCCAACCTGATCCCGGTCCGTCGTGCCAAATACTTGGCCGCGCGCCTTACCATGCAGACGCCCCAAAACGGGACCCGCGTTGTCAAGCTTTTCTCGGATTATTCCATCATTCTCAAAGTCGGCATCGAAGCCAAAGTTGACGTCCAACTCTAAGCCATGAAAAAAATCTTTTTGACCCTCCTCGGCCTGGCCGGAATCCATACCCTGGTCGCCGCTCAGTTTGCCTCCCC